>NZ_JBEOXI010000002.1:0-88986 GCF_040296465.1 Streptomyces sp. NPDC002130 | reverse complement strand
CCCGAGGGCACCCTGGACGCCGCCGCCGAGCGGCTCGGGCATCTCGCCGAACTGGGCGTGACACATGTGCAGCTGATGCCGTTGTGCCCCTTCCCGGGCACGCACGGCTGGGGCTACGAGGGTGTCTCGCTGTGGGCGGTGCACGAGCCGTACGGCGGGCCCGAGGCGCTGAAGCGCTTCGTCGACCGGGCCCACGAACTCGGCCTGGGCGTGGTGCTCGACGTCGTGCACAACCACTTCGGCCCGTCCGGCAACTACCTGCCCGTCTTCGGCCCGTACCTCACGGACATCCACCACACCCCCTGGGGCGCCGCGGTCAACCTGGACGCGCCCGGCTCGGACGAGGTGCGCGCGTACCTGCTCGGCAGCGCGCTGGCGTGGTTGCGCGACTACCGGATCGACGGTCTGCGCCTGGACGCGGTGCACGCGCTGGTGGACACGCGCGCGTGCCACTTCCTGGAGGAGCTGTCGACGGCCGTGGACGCCCTGGCCGCCGAGACGGACCGGCCGCTGTTCCTGGTCGCCGAGTCGGACCTGAACGACCCGCGGCTCATCACCTCCCGTGCCGAAGGCGGCCTCGGGCTGCACGCGCAGTGGAACGACGACTTCCACCACGCCCTGCACACCACCCTGACCGGCGAGTCGCAGGGCTACTACGCCGACTTCGCGCGCGCCCCGCTCGGCGGGCTCGCCAAGACCCTCACCGGTGGTTACTTCCACGACGGGTCGTACTCGAGTTTCCGCGAGCGGCACCACGGGCGCCCGCTGGACCGCACGCGGGTGGCCGGGCACCGGCTGCTCGGCTACGGCCAGACCCACGACCAGATCGGCAACCGCGCCCAAGGGGACCGGCTTTCGGCCCTGGTCTCCCCCGGACTGCTGGCGTGCGCGGCCACGCTGATCCTGACGGCGCCCTTCACTCCGATGCTCTTCATGGGCGAGGAGTGGGCGGCGGGCACGCCCTGGCAGTTCTTCACCGACCACACCGACCCGGAGCTCGCGGACGCCGTACGGCGGGGCAGGCGGCGGGAGTTCGCCGCGCACGGCTGGAAGGAGGAGGACGTGCCCGACCCGCAGGACCCGGCGACCCGGGACCGTTCCTGCCTCGACTGGTCCGAGCCGGACCGCGAGCCCCACGCGCGCATGCTGGCCTGGTACCGGCAGCTCCTCGCCCTGCGCCACGAGCAGCCGGACCTGACCGACCCCGACCTCGCCGACACCAAGGTGGCCTACGACGAGGAGCGGCGCTGGATCGCCTTCCGGCGCGGGGACGTCCTCGTGGCGGTGAACCTGGCCTCCGAGCCGGCCGGCCTGCCGCTCGGCGTGCCGCACGCGCGCGTGCTGGCCGCGTGGGAGCCGGTGGACAAGCCCGGGGCGGACGGGGTGGTGCGGCTGCCCGGGGAGTCGGCGGTGGTGCTCGCGCAGGACTGACAGCCGAGCGGGTCAGCGGAGCTTCGCGTCCTGTGCCTCGAGGACGGGCGCGAGGAGTCTCGGCCTCGCGATGTAGGCGCCGCCCACCGCGGTGCAGACGACGATGGCGTCGCCGTGGCGTACGACGGTGGTGCGGATCGGCCGGGAGCCGCCGCCCTCCTCCGTGATCATGCCGCGGTACGCGAGGGCCTCGTCGCCGACGTCGGGGGTCTCCTCCGGCTCGAACGGGTAGTACAGCTCGCCGTGGCCGTTCGCCTTGACGCTGAAACCGAGGGAACAGCCCTGCACGGCATCCTCGAGGAGGGTGTTCATCGCCGTCATCGCCATGCCCTGGTCGTACGTGGCGAGGGTGACGTAGATCCGGGTGCCGGGCGCCTCCTCGGTCGAGACGACGCGGCTCAGGGAGGCCTGCGGCCTGCCGAGGGGCAACTGGTGCGTCATGGCCGCCAGGGGTATGCAGGCCCCGTCGCCGGTGATCTCCCGCGCGGACCTGGCGAAGACGGACTTCCCCTTGGCCGGGTCGAACTCCCGCACCGAGTAGCCGGTGCCGAGGTCGGCCCGGCCGACCAGGAGCGCGGTGACGCGTTCCGCCGGGGTCGGCTGCCGCTTCGGGGGAGCCGTGGCGCCGGCGGACGCCGTGGCCGTGCCGGAGCAGCCGGCCGCGGAGATGAGGGCGGCGACGGTCAGCAGGGACACGGCCGCCGCGGTGGTGCGCTTCATGAGCGGAGGATAGCCCTGCGCAACGGCGCCGCCCGGCCTGCTACAGGGCGTCGTCCGCGTCCCCCAGGTCCGTCACCCGTTCCAGCAGGATCGGCTCCCAGGCACGGCGCAGCCGGGTCCGCAGCAGGGTGGCGTCCTTGCCGGTGAGGTCGTCGGCGAGACGGATCACGGCGTCGCAGCGGGCGAGCCACAGGCCGCGCAGGCAGGGGCGGGCACCGTAGCCGGCGAGGGTGGCGGCGCGTACGGCGGCGGGTGAGCCGACGGCGAGGGCGAGACCCGCGATGTCCTCGGCCGGGTCACCGACGGCCGTGCCCGCCCAGCCGAGCACGCCGCGCACCCTGCCGTCGGCGCTGACCACGAGGTGGCCGCCCGTGAGGGCGTGGTGGGTGAGGACCGCCGAGCCGGGCTGCGCGGCGAGCTGGGACGCCGCGGGCGGGGTGAGCTGGTTCAGGCGCGCGGGGTCGAACTCGTCGGCGTCGGCGAGGCGTTCGGCGGCGCGTACGGCGGCCCGGCGCAGCGCCTCCAGGGAGCGCGGCGCGGCACGCGGCACGCCGAGTGTCTCGGCCTGCCGGGCCGGCACCTCTCGCAGGCCCGTGAGGAGCCCGGCGAGGTCGGCCTCGCCGACGGCGGACACGTCGTGCTCCTCCCCCGAGCCGCCGGGCACCTTGGTGTCCAGCGTGTAGCTCAGGCCGGGTGCCCACTCGCCGTGGGCGACGCTGACCGGCACCGCCACCGGGACGTGCGGGCGGACGAGCTCGCGCAGGCGCAGTTCGCGGCGCTGGCGCAGGGTGGCGTCCCGGTCGGGGGCCAGGCGCAGGACGTGGCGGGTGCCGACCCACCAGGTGACGGGTTCGGCATCCCGGGTGGCGGGCCGGATGTCGGGGCCGGGGCCGGGGCCGCCCTGCCGGTTCTCCTTGCCGCCCCTGCCGCTCCTGGCGTCCTTGGCGTTCTTGCCTTCCTTGGCGTCGTCGAGGAGGGACTGGACCAGCCGGCGGACGGTGTCCGCGGTGGGTGTGGGTGCCTGGGTCATGGTCGCGCCGTTGCCGTTCGGGAGGCGTGCTGGGGACATCGGGGCCTCACTCCACTATGACCAGCTCGCGTGGGGTGGTGTTCAGGCGCCGCCCGCCGTCCTCGGTGACGGTCACGATGTCCTCGATGCGGACCCCGAACCGGCCGGGCAGGTAGATGCCCGGTTCCACGGAGAAGCACATCCCGGGCACGAGGGGCCGCTCCTCGCCCTCGATCATGTAGGGCGGCTCGTGGGTGGTGACGCCGATCCCGTGTCCGGTGCGGTGGATGAAGTACTCGCCGTAGCCCGCGTCGGCGATGACCCGTCGGGCGGCCCGGTCCACGTCCTGGCAGGCCGCCCCGGGCCGCACGGCACGGAAGCCGGCCTCCTGCGCCTCGCGCACGACGGCGTGCACGCGGCGCTCCTCGTCGGTGGGTTCGCCGACGTGGACCGTGCGGGAGGTGTCGGAGCCGTAGCCGTCCCGCAGGCCGCCGAAGTCGAGGACGACCATGTCGCCCCGGGCGATGACGCGCTCGCCCGCCTCGTGGTGCGGGTCGGCGCCGTTGGGGCCCGAGGCGACGATGGTGAAGTCGACCTGCTCGTGTCCGTGCCGGCGCAGCAGCCGGTCGAGGTCCGCGGCGATCTCGGCTTCCCGGCGTCCGGCGAAGGGGACGTTCCGGATCTCCTCGAACGTCGCGTCGGCGGCGGCTCCCGCGGCCGCCATGAGGTCCAGCTCCGCCGCGTCCTTGACGGCACGCAGCATCGGCAGGGACTCGGTGAGCGAGGCGTAGGAGCTGCCGGGCAGGGCCCGCTGGAGGGCCAGCAGGTGCAGGGCCCACGCGTTGTCGCTGATGCCGAACCGGCCCGGGGCGTCGAGGAGGGCGGCGGTGGCGGCGTAGGGGTCCTTGCCGTCGGCCCAGTCGCGCAGGGTCAGCGCGGGCGCGCCGGCCGCCCGGTGCGCGTCCGGGGCCTCCAGGGCGGGGACGACCAGGACGGGGTCCTGCCCGGCGGCGAGGACCAGCAGGGTGAGCCGCTCGGTGACCGCCGGAGGCGTGTAGCCGGTGAGCCACACCAGGTCCGGTCCCGGGGCGACCAGCAGGCCCGCGAGACCGGCCTCGGCGGCCGTCCGCGCCGCGCGCTCCATTCGGGCCCGGTAGTCGTCGGCGGTGAAGGACGCTGCCGTGCTTCCGGTCATCCGGGCCTCCCAGGCGGACGAAGGGGCTACGGGCAGCATCCTGCCCGGCCGAAGGAGGCGGCGCGAGCCGTCTGCGGGCATTCACCCGTCGACCTGTCTAACGGCAGTGGATTGCCCAAGCGTTAGACGTAATGCTTGGATACAGCTCTTCCATTAGCGTTCGATCGAGGGGGCGTACGACGGTGCTGGTACTCGCACACATCAGCGATCTGCATCTGGACGGGAGCGCGCGGGCCACGGAACGCGCCGAGCGGGTGCGCGACCGCCTCTGGGGGCTGCCGGGCCCCGTGGACGCGCTGCTGGTGACGGGGGACATCGCGGAGCACGGCACGGAACCCGAGTACGAGGAGGCCGCCCGCATCCTGGGGCTGCGCGCCGGTGACGCCCCGTTCCCGGTGCTGACGTGCCCCGGCAACCACGACAGCCGTACGCCCTACCGCAAGGCGCTGCTGGACCGGCCCGGGGGCGAGGGGCCGGTCAACAGCGTCCAGGTCTTCGACGACGGCGCGGTGCTGATGTGCGACTCCAGCGTCCCGGGCCGCGACGACGGGGAGCTGGACGAGGAGACGTACGACTGGATCGAGACGACCCTCGACGAACTCGACGACGGGCTTTCGGCCCTGCTCGTCCTCCACCACCCGCCGGTGGCGCTGCACCACCCCCTGCCCGACTCCTACCCGCTGCGTCACCCCGGCCGGCTGGCCGGTCTGCTGGCCCGTCGGCCCGGGATCGCCGGGCTGATCACCGGCCACGCCCACACCCCCGCCGCCACCCTGTTCGCCGGGCGGCCGCTGGTCGTCGGGCCCGGCGTGACCTGGACGCTGCGGCTGCCCTGTGAGGGCGAGCACATCGCGGACCGGGAGGCACCGCCCGGGTTCGCCCTCCACGTCCTGGACGACTCGGGCCGGCTCACGAGCCACTTCCGCGTCGTGCCGTGAGGGCGCGGCTCACGCGGCGACGGCCGGTACGAGCGTCAGCTGCTCGTAGCCGCCGCTGCGGTGGCGGACCGTCAGCCTGACCTCGGAGCCCGGGCGGGCGCGGGCGACGGCCCGGACCAGATCGGCGGCCGTGTCGATCCGGGTCGTGCCGAAGGCGAGGAGGACGTCGCCACGCACCAGACCGGCGGCCTGGGCCGGCCCGGGGACGTGCAGCCCCACGACCACGGCCCCCGGCTTGCGGGCGTCCATGACCTGCACGCCGAGGGAGGCGGCGGTGGGCGCCGAGGGAGCGGACGCGGGTGAGGGAACGGGAGGTGACGGAGTGTGCCATCCGCGTGGGTCGAGGCGCCCGCCCTTGCCGAGCACCGTGGCCCCCATCGCCCCGAGGCCGATCCCGGACAGCACCAGGACGGCGCCGGCGAACCCGGCGAGCAGGACGTTGAGGAACCGCCTCCCCCGGCGCCGGGCGGCGTGCGGGCGCGGCCGTGACGGGCCGGGCCCCTTCGCCGGCGCGGCCCTGTCCGGGTCCTGCCCCGGCATCGGCTTGGGTCGCAGCGCGGTCTGTTCCATGGCTCGCCTCCGGATGGTGCCGATCGGCTCCGGCGGATGCCGGAGCGATCTCGGCAGGTGCTCTACCCGGCGCATCGGCGGCCGACGAGCCACGAACGAGTGAGACTGACCGACGGCCGGGAGGGTCAGGAGGGGAGCCGAACGCGGAGACGGCTCGTACCGCCCCCGGGTCGCCGGGTGCGGTACGAGCCGTGGAGCAGGCGGGCGCCCGGCCGGTGTGGCCCTCCGGCCGGGACGTCGCCCCCTCAGCGAAGAACGGGCACGGGTACGGCGGGCGGCCGACCCGGGAGGAAGCCGTGGGCGCGCTTGGACAGCCACGCTTCCTTGTAGCGGTCCACCTCCCGATGCCAGTGGAGGATGCCGGACATCCAGTTCCGCAGGTCCGTCACGTACTCCCCCATCGCCGCACGCGCTTGTGCCGTGAGCCGGAAGTCGTCGTACAGGATGGGCAGTTCGTGAGCGACGACGTGCTCGAACTGGTGCATGCGCCGGCTCATCAGATCGTGCACGATGCCGAGCCCGGTCGGGTAGTCACAGCCGAAGAAGGACTGCACGACGAGGATCGCGTTGTGGATCTCCCCCTCGAACTCGATCTCCTTCTGGTACGAGAAGACGTCGTTGAGGAGGCACGCGAAGTCCATCGCGGCGTTCTCCAGGGAGCGGACCGGGCCGCTGCGGTAGACCTCGGGCGGGACGGCCGGGCCGTGTCCCCTCCGGCACAGGCTCAGGGTGAGCTCGGAGCCGAAGGTCGCCCTGCGCATCTCCAGGTAGTCCACCGGGTCGGGCACGCGGTTCTGGAGATGGTTGGACAGCTCCCACACCCAGCTCTCGGTCATGGCGTCGACCGCGTCCTTGAACCCGCGCCGCGCCTCGGGCGTCATCTCGGCGGTGGTGCGCGCCCACAGGTCGACCAGCCCGCGTTCCATGGCGTTGACCGGGAGCAGGGGCTCCTCGCCGTCGACCGGCATGCAGTCGGACAGGCGGGCGGTGGTCAGCCGGGCGGCGGCGAGGTCGCGGCGGTGGCCGTAGACCAGCGGGTAGTAGTCGTCGCCGTAGGTGCCCCAGGCGAGCCACTGCGCGCTCAGGTCGAGGGCCTCGGACGTGGCGTCCGGGTCGAGGCCGGCCGAGCAGAGCGCGAGGTCGTAGGCGCGGAGCTTGTCCTCGTCCCAGACGCCCTCGGCGAGGATGCCCATGCGCTCCACCCAGTCGCGCAGGCTCCGGCGGGCGTTGTCGAGATGCGGGCTGAGCTCCAGCGGGAACGGCATGCGGATGTCGGGGATCTGCGAGGGCCCGGTCTTCTGGTACGGCACGTGCGTGTACGAGCGCAGCCGCCGCTCGGCACCGGCCGACGCGAGCAGGGCGCGGACGTCGGCGGCGGAGGTGCCGATGCCGGAGCATCCCGGCCACGGGCTGTCGCCGCGCAGCGCGTTCTCGTTCATGTAGCGGCTGGAGCGCAGATGCCACTCGTGGCCACCGGACTGCCAGTCCTGCAGCCCCTTCGTGTACGCCGCCACCGCCGCGAGTTCGTCCGGCCGGAGGCCCTTCTCCAGGGCCACGGCGGGCACTTCGGTGAACGCCGTGTGCTCGAACTGGTGGAGGCGGGAGGTGAGGATGTCGTTGACGATGTCGGCGGCCTCCTGGGTGGTGCAGCCGAAGAAGGTCTCCAGGACGAGCACGCCGTTGCTGTTCTCACCCTCGTCCTCCACCTCGCGCTGGTAGGAGAACAGGTCGTTGCGCAGGTGCACGGCGTCGGAGAACGTCTCCATCAGCACCCTCAGCGGCCTGGTCCCGGCGACGCAGGCGGGCACTTCGGCGGTCGCGTACTCCACGAGCCCCGCCGACCAGGGGGCGCCGCCGACCTTGCGGCGCATCTCGATGTACTCGACGGGGTTGGCGATCCGCCCCTCGTTGATGTTGGACAGCTCCCACATCGACTCGTTGAGGAGGTGCTCGGTGGCCACGGCGAAGCGGCGGCGCCACCCCTCGGACATCCTCGGCACCGTGCGCGCCCACAGGTCGGCGAGGCCCGCCTCGACCGGGTTCTGCGGTTCCGGCACGGGAGCGAACAGGTCCAGCGGCATGAACAGCGGCAGCCGGTCCAGGTGGGCCTTGCCGGCGGCGCGGTCCTGGCTGCGCTTGTACATCTCCAGGAAGTGGTCGTCGAAGAAGAAGACCCACACGTACCAGTCGGTGATGAGGGAGAGGTCGGGGCCGTCGCAGTCGGGGTGGGTGTACGCGCAGAGCAGGCCGTAGTCGTGCGCGTCGAGGTCGGCCTGTTCCCAGACGCCGGATCCCTCCAGCATGCCCATCTCGCGCGCCCACCCGGTCGAATGGGCCCGGGCCTCGTCGACGTGCGGGTTCAGCCGCGCGGGGTGCGGCAGGTAGAAGTGCGGGAGTTCGAACGGCTGCGTCATGGCCGGGCCCTACCCGGCGTCCCGCGGTGACATCCACCGGACCGGACATGATCACACTATCGCGTGAATCGGGGGCCAACACGGCAGCCTCGGCCGTGACTTGTGGCGTTCCCTCGACCGCGCCCCCCCTACCGGGCGTCCCGTACCTGGATCAGCGCGTGCGTGCCGCTGGTGCGCCAGCGCTGCTCCTCCGCCGCGACCAGGGCGGCCTCGGTGGGCGCGTCGAGGCCGGTGATCACGTCGGACTTCAGGGTGCGCAGGGCGGCGACCGGGCCGGGGAAGTAGGCCGTGACGTCCGGGAAGGGAGTCGTGGGGGCCCACAGCCGGTCGCCCACCAGGCGGCGGTAGTTGAGGTCGCCCTTGACGATCGTGAGCGTGGCCGAGGCGAACTCGGCGCGCAGGTCGCCGGGCATCTCCTCGTACGGCAGCGGAGCGCTGGAGAAGGGGTGGGCGCGCAGGGTGAGGTGGCCGTCGGCCAGGGCGGACCACAGCAGCCGCCCGTACGCGGCGGCCGCTCCCCCGGCGCCGGTCAGCCGGCGCAACGCGTCGACGACGTCGGCGGTGGTGGCGTCGGAGACGTAGTAGGGGCAGGGCTTGACGTGCAGGGCCGCGTGCCCGATGCGGCCGGTCCGAAGGAGGTGGGCGACGAGGAGGAGATCGGGGACGAGTTCGCGGCCCGCGTTGTCGGCGACCAGGCACAGGGTGCCCCCGTCGGTGCTGTCCAGCAGCGACCAGAGCCGGTCGCTGTCGTCGGCGACCAGGCCGGGCGCGGCGTCCGCGTCCCGCGCGCCTTCGGCGGAGAGGCGGAAGCCCAGGTCGGCACGATTGCCCCACAAGGAGCCGTGCAGCAGCGCCTGCGCCTGTTCGGCGGCGGGGCGGTCGGCGAGGTCGTCGAGGGCGGCGAGTTCCCGGTCGGTCTCGGCGGAGTCGAGTTCGGCGAGCTTGAACGGGCGGAAGGGGTCGATGCCCTGCCAGGGGCCGGGGCCGAACCAGCCGACGGCTTGGAGCAGTCGGCGGTAGAACCAGCTCTCGGACCACAGCCACGGCACGTCGAACCAGGAGCGTCCGGTGTACTCGGGCAGCCCCCAGGTCTCCCACTGAGCGCGGTCGGGCGCGTCGGCGGGGAGGGGTTCGATCGCGCCCTCGGTGCAGTTGACGAGCAGTTCGTCGAGGGCGCGGTGCTGTGCGGGTTCGTACGGGAAGGCCTCGCGGACCTGCTGGATGATCGCGGGGTGCCGCTCGGCCAGCACGCTCTGGGGGAAGGAGCCCGGCTGGTTGCCGAGGAGCAGGGGCGCGGAGGGGGTGTCGGGCATGGGCCTCACGGTAACGCGCGTGCGCCGCGCACGGGACGACCCGCCGGCGCCCTGGTCACACCGGCACGATCTCCCGCTCCAGACGGGCCGCCAGGCTCAGATAGCGAGCTCGGCGGGTGACCGGGACCAGACCGCGGATGAGTATGTTCCACATCTCGGCCGTCCGGCGGGGCTGCCGCGCGACCGGCTCGCGGGAGCGGCCCACGACGCGGGTGCCGACGAAGAAGCAGACCAACGAGTGGGCCACGACGTCGATATCGATGTCGGGGTGGACGTCGGACTCCTTGACCGCTGCGACGAGCCGGGCCGTGACGATGTCCAGCCACTCGGTGAACGGGTGGCTCAGGGGCGGCCGGGGCCGGATCCCGCCCGTGGCGAGTCGCAGCCCGGCCCGCAGCACCGGGTCCTCGACGGACATGCGGGTGATGCCGAACGTGAGGCGCATCAACGCCTCCAGGGAGGTGTGACCGCGGTTGTCGGTCTCCGTCGCCAGCCGGCGGGCGGTGTGCGACTGAAGTTCGAGGATCGCGTGGGCGAGATCCTCCTTCGCCGCGAAGTGGAAGTACAGGGCACCCTTGGTGACGTGAGCGTGCTCCACGATGTCGCTGAGACTGGTCGATTCGTAGCCGCGACGGTCGAACAGGTCAGCGGCGGCCGTGATGATCGTCGAGCGGGTCTGCTCGGCTCGCAACTGCCTCGCCATCGACTGAACTCTCCCGGGACGGAAATGAACGGGTCATGCCGTTTGTTTTTACCCCGCGTACACGATAACTCACCCTGAGACGGCGCTCATCACACCAGTGTGCCGGAGTGCGGGTGCACATCCGGCAAAACAAGCGAAACCGGTGAAAGAAAACAGCGCGTTCGGTATCTAACTGTGGGGGATGTGGGGCCAAACGTAAAGGCGGGCCGGCCGGTGCCCCATCCGCACCGGCCGGCCCGCCCGTTCGTGGCCTGCCTCGTTCAGCGTTCCCGAAGGAGGATCAGAAGGTCAGCTTCCAGCCGTTGAGGGTGCCCGTGTCCTGGGCGGCGGTGTCCTGGACGCGCAGCTTCCAGGTGCCGTTGGCCACCTCACTGGAGGCGTTCACCGTGTAGGTGGTGTTCACGTTGTCGGCGGAGTCCGACGCGGCGGACTTCAGGCGGTACGCCGAACCGTCCGGCGCGACCAGGTCGATGACCAGGTCACCGCGGTAGGTGTGGGTGATGTCCACCCCGACCTGGAGGGCCGAGGGGGCGTTGCCGCTGCGGCCGGTGACGCTGATCGGCGACTCGATGGCGGCACCGTTGTCCGGGATGGCGACGGCGGTGGTGCTGGAGAAGGTCGTGCCGGTGGTGGGCGTACCGCCCTTGACGGCCTGGACCGTCTTGGCGGCGTCCGCGAGGCCCGCGCCGCAGCCGCCGGAGCAGGTGCCGGGCAGCGGGCGGGAGTTGGCCTTGATGGCGGACTCGATCTGCGCCGGGGTGAGGGCGGAGTTGGCCGACTTCATGAGCGCTGCGAGGCCCGCGACGTGCGGGGTGGCCATGCTGGTGCCCTGGTAGTAGGCGTAGTTCTCGCTCGACGGCGTCTTCGTGCCGGAGTTCAGCGTGGAGAGGATGCCGTTGGCGGTGGAGGTGCGGGTCTCACCACCGGGGGCGGCGATGTCGACGAGCGAGCCGTAGTTGGAGTACGAGGCCCGGCTGCCGGCGCGGTTGGTCGCGGCGACGGCGATGACGTTGTTGCAGTTCGCCGGGGAGGCGTTCGAGACGTTCTGGTTCTCGTTGCCGGCCGCGACGACGACCGAGGTGCCGCGGTTCACGGCGCCGTTGATGGCGCTCTGGGTCGCGGTGGAGCAGGCGCCGCCCCCGCCGAGGCTCATGTTGATGACCTTGGCGACGTTGGTGTTGGCGGGCACGCCCGAGACCGTGCCGCCGGACGCCCAGGTGATGGCGTCGATGATGTCGGAGTCGTAGCCGCCGCACTTGCCGAGGACACGGACCGGGGAGATCTTCGCGCCGTAGGCGATGCCGGCGACGCCCTTGCCGTTGTTGGTGGCGGCGGCGATGGTGCCGGCCACGTGGGTGCCGTGCCAGGAGGAGCCGGAGGCGGCGATGCCCTGGCCGCACTCGTTGTCGTTGTACCAGTCGCCCGGGTCGGCCGGGTTGCTGTCACGGCCGTTGCCGTCGACGGAGACGGCGGTGTCGGAGATGAAGTCGTAGCCGCCGACGATGTTCGCGGCCAGGTCGGAGTGGGCCACGTACCCGGTGTCGATGACGGCGACGGTGACGCCGCTGCCGGTGGTGGTGTCCCAGGCGCCGGGGACGTTCATGCCCGCGGTGGACTCGAACAGGTCCCACTGCTTGCTGTAGTCGGTGTCGTTCGGGGTGACGGCCGTCGGCTTGTTCAGGCGGTCCGGGACGACGTAGGCGACCTGCGGGTCGGCCTTGTACTGGGCGACGACGTCGGCGACGGAGGCACGGGTGGGGTTGGCGCCCAGCTCGACGAGGGCGGCGCCGGTGCCGAGGCGGCGCTGGAAGTCGATCTCCTCGCCGGTCTTCTCGGCCTTGGACTCGGCGTCGGCGGCGGCGGCCTTGTTCGACTTGGCCTCGTCGGCGCCGGACTTGTAGCCGACGATGAGGCGCTCGGCCTGGATGCCGGGGGCCGCTTCCGTCTGGGCGGCCGGAACGGCGGCCGCGCGGGGGGCGGACTCCTGGGCGACGGCGACCGAGGCGGGGGCTGCGGTCAGCAGGGCGGCGGAGACGGCGGCGACGGATATCAGCTTCCGTCTGAGCTCTGGGGAGGTACGCACGGTCGTTGCCTTTCGTGGCCGGACTCCGGGCTGGGCGGAGCGGCGGTGGACTCGCTTCGTCCTCGAAGCGCAGGGGGGTGGTTCGAAAAGCGAAGAGCGACGCGATGGCCGGCCAGGCGTGTGGCGGAAGCGGACCCGTTCGGGGTTACCTGTGGGTCAGCTGTGGTCGAACGATAGGCAAAGGAAAGGTCACCGGGATACGGGGGAAACCCTCGATCAGGCTGGAACACGACCCTCTATGGCGGGCAGTTGGGCGCCCAATGGACCCTTTTCGAGCAGGTCGTGGCGTGATGAACGCGTCGGGCCGATTTCCCGTACTGCACTACCGAACGTCGCCGCCCGGGCCGAGGAGATGCAGACGGATGCCTCGTACGACCGCACACCGCACCGCACTCGCGGCCGCCCTCGTGACCCCGATGCTGCTGCCGCTGTGGGCGGCGGGGCCCGCCCGGGCGCACGGTGCCCCGACGGACCCGGTGAGCCGGGTGGTGGCCTGTTCGCCGGAGGGTGGTGAACGCACGGGCACGGCGGCCTGCCGAGCGGCCGTCGCGGCGAACGGCGCGCCGTTCACGGCGTGGGACAACCTGCGGGTGGCGAACGTGAACGGCCGGGACCGGGAGGTCGTCCCGGACGGGAAGCTGTGCAGCGGCGGCCTGCCCGCCTACCGGGGCCTCGATCTCGCCCGCGCGGACTGGCCGTCGACCCGGATGACGCCCGGCGCGAGACTGCGGATGCGGTACGTCTCGACGATCCCCCACACCGGCACGTTCCGTATGTATCTGACGAAGCCCGGCTACGACCCGGCCGGGCCGTTGTCCTGGTCCGACCTGCCCGAGAAGCCGTTCGCCCAGGTGACGGACCCGGCGCTGACGGACGGCGCGTACCGCTTCGAGGTGACTCTGCCGTCGGACCGTACCGGGCGCCATGTGCTGTACACGGTCTGGCAGAACAGCAGCACGCCGGACACCTACTACTCGTGCTCGGACGTGGTGTTCCCGGAGACGGAGAAGAAGCCTCGGGAGCAGGCGGAGGAGCAGAAGCCGGAGGAGCGGGAGGCCGGGCAGAAGAGCGAACCGGACAGAGAGAAGGCGACGGAGAAGCAGAAGCCGGCGGCGAGCCCTGCCGCGCACTCCCCCGGGCCCGCGCCGCAGGGCGACCAGACGCCGCTGGCCACCACCTCCGGCCCGGCCTCCGGCCCGTCCGCGCCCATGCTGGCGGGCGGCGCCGCGGCGGTGCTGTTGCTCACCGGCGGCGCCGCCCTGGCCGTACGGCTACGGCGGCGCTGAATCAGCGCCCCGCGGCCGGCTAGTTGACGGTGACGGCGGCACCGCCCTTGGTCACCGGGGCGTACTTGGCGGTGAAGAAGGCGTTGGCGAAGCACAGCGACGAGCCGGACACCTTGGTGAACTGCTGGTTGGTGAAGGAGATGCTGTTGTCGGCGTTGCTCGCCGTTCCGGTCAGGCCGGGGGCCTGGTAGACGCAGGTGACACTGCCGAGCAGGGTGCGCAGCTTGACCGTGGACTGGACGGTGGAGCCCGCGGCCGGGGTGACGGAGACGGCGCCGCCGGAGGAAACGCTGGTCGTGTAGGGCAGGTTGTCGACGGTGATGCCGCTGACGCCGAGCACTCCGATGACGTTGGTGGTGCAGCCGCTGGTGTCGAAGCTGTGCGAGGTCAGGGACTCGGTGGCGGTGCCGGGGGCGGCCGGGTTGTCGGTGACGGCGGCGGAGAACGCCGACTTGGTGCAGGAGATCCCGCTGGTGCCGGTCGCGCTGGAGTAGAAGGTGGCGGCGGTGCCGCTCGCCAGGGACGCGTCGAGGACGTCGCCGACCGCGACGGCGGCGCCGTCGGCGGTGGTCAGGACGGGGGTGTCGGCCGCGGAGGCGGGGGCGGCGAGGCCCAGGGCGGCGACGGCGGCGGTGAGGGTGAGGAGGGTGCGCGTACGCATGCGGGTGTACCTCTTTCCATAGCGGGGGGTGAGGGGGTGGCGCCGGGCGTCCGCCGTTGCCTGCCCGTCACGCCTTCTCCGTACGTGACGGGCAGGCAACGGCAGGCCGGACACCGGCCGGAGGCTCACACGGGAGGGGACCTCCGGCCGGGCCGGGCGGGGGGTGGCTGGTGGCACGGCGCCAGGGAAGCGGCCATGCCGTGGCGTGGGCTCGGGCGAGGGAAAGCCCGTGCGGACGCACCGGGCGACGAGATGCCCGTACGGAGACGGGCGGGTCCGGGACACGAGGACGTGCCGCGTGACGGATCCGGCGCCACGGATCCGGTGGGACGAGGAGAGTTGTAGACCTGCGTCTCCGCCAACGTCAAGGGTTCACAGGGGAGTTGTGCCTGGGCTGAGTCTTGCGGGGCATGGACGGCTCACCCCTGGCGCACAATCGACACTCTTTGTTCACACTTCCCTTGACCCCTCATGTAACCCCCGGTAACTTCCTCGACGGCTACTGCGGCGTAACGAGAAAGCCCTTGCAACCGCCGGGAGTTGCGGGAGACGTGCGTACGCGGTCGATGTCCGCGCCAGGGCAACGTGCCACCGAAGTCCGATCCGCACCGACATGCACCTGGAGCACACATGACCTCCTCCGCCGAGCACACCCCCGAAAGACCGGACGGCGCCGCCGCCCCCGACGTCAGTGGTCCCGCCCGACGCGGGCGGGTCCGGGCGCGCCGCGCCGCCGTGATGGCGGTGCCGGCCACCCTGGCCGCCGCCGGCCTCGCGGTCCTCACCGCCGAGGGTGCGCTGGGCGTGCAGTTCGCCATCTCCGGCATGCCCTTCACCGTCACCGCCACCGAGCTGGACGGCACCGGCTTCGCGCAGTTCGGCGGCCTGGACGAGATGGCCGAGGGCAGCCCCAACGCGGGCGAGACCGGCGGTCAGGTGCTGGTCGTCACCTCCGTGATCAAGAACGCGACGCTCACCAAGCTCTGCCAGAGCGTGGACCTGGGTGGCACGAACCTGGTCATCCGGGCGGGTGAGGGCTCGCAGAAGGTGCGCGCCAGCGATCTGACGACCGACTCGACCGAGCTGTCCGGCGACGCCGCCTTCACCAACATCGAGATCGGCAACGACGCCAGCACCCTGAACAAGGCGGGCCCGAAGGGCCGTGGACCGATCGGCGTGTTCAGCCAGCAGTCCGACACGGTGCACATCGCCAACCTGCGGCAGACCAACTACGCGACGACGGCCGGTGTGTTCAAGCTGCCGGGCCTGAAGCTGGGCTTCAGCGGATCGGGTTGCTGATGCCGCGCGGCCCTCTCCAGGGATTCCGGCCCGCCTTCAGGCAGTGGCGGGCCGGCCGTCCGTTCTGGGGCGGGCTGCTGCTCGCCCTGGGCGGGGCGGAGGTCCTGCTCACCCTGAAGGCGTCGCTGGACGTCATCCTGCACGTCGGCATGCAGGGCCTGGCCGGCTATCTGCTCCCGGTGGTGATGCTGCTGTGCGGCGTGCTGATCCTCTTCAACCCCACCCAGCGTCTGTTCTACTCCGTCATCGGCGTCCTGGTCTCCCTGGGCACCTGGATGACCTCCAACCTGGGCGGTTTCTTCGTCGGCCTGCTCCTGGGCGTGACCGGCAGCTGCCTCGCCTTCGGCTGGCTCCCGGACCAGGAACCCCGTGTCGGCCGCAGGCAGCGCCGCAGGGACGCCAAGGCCGCGCAGGCCGTGACGCGGCCGCTGGAGCGGAAGACCGGCCAGACCGCCTGAATCAGGTCAGTGATCCTCCGTCCCCTGGCGCCGTCCGGCCGCGGCCACTTGGCTGGACGTGTCGCGCGCTCGCCCACCGGCGGGTGCGCGCCCCGCGATCCGCCGTCAGCCCAGGGAGAGGCCCATGGAGTTCAGCCGCCCGATCGTGATCGACCCGACCGGCCGCGACATCAACGGCGAGGCCGCCCGGATCCGTGAGCGCGGACCCGTCACGCCCGTCGAACTCCCCCACGGTGTCCCGGCCTGGGCGGTCAGCAGCGCGCCGCTTCTGAAGCGGCTGCTCACCGACCCGCGGGTGTCGAAGGACCCACGCCGGCACTGGCAGCGCTGGATCGACGGCGAGGTCTCACCGGACTGGCCGCTCTACACCTGGGTCGCGGTGCGGAACATGTTCACGGCCTACGGCACCGAGCACAAACGGCTGCGCTCCCTCGTCTCCAAGGCGTTCACCCCCCGCCGCACCGCCGCGCTGCGGCCCCGGATCGAGGAGATCACCGCGGCGCTCCTCGACCGTGTCGCCAAGGCGGGGGCCGACGGGCTCACGGTCGATCTGCGGGAGGAGTTCTGCTATCCGCTGCCCATCCGGGTCATCGGCGAACTGCTCGGACTGCCCGAGGAGTTGGGTGCCGAGCTGCGGGTCGTGGTGGACGGCGTCTTCCACACCTCGGCCGACGCGGCCGAAGTCGCCGACATCTACGCCCGGTTCTACGCCGTCCTCGGTGAACTGGTCGCCGCGAAAAAGGCGGCGCCCGGCGACGACCTGACCTCCGCGCTGATCTCGGCCCACGAGGAGGAGAGCGGCACGCGGCTCAGCGAGCAGGAGCTGCTCGACACGTTGATGCTGATGATCAGCGCCGGTCACGAGACGACGGTCAACCTGCTCGACAACGCCGTCCACGCGCTGCTCACCCACCCCGACCAGCTCGCGCACGTCCGCGAGGGGCGGGCCTCCTGGGACGATGTGATCGAGGAGACCCTGCGGGCCGAGGCGCCGGTGGCCAGCCTGCCGCTGCGGTACGCCGTCGAGGACCTCCCCCTCGGTGAACTGGGCGGCCCGGACGGCGCGGTGATCCGCAAGGGAGAGGCGATCCTCGCCGCGTACGCCGCCGCCGGACGCGATCCTGAGCAGCACGGCCCGGACGCCGCCGTCTTCGACGTCACGCGAGCCTCGAAGGATCATCTGGCGTTCGGGTACGGGGTCCACCACTGCCTGGGCGCCCCGCTGGGCCGGCTGGAGGCGCGCGTGGCCCTGCCGGCGCTGTTCGACCGGTTCCCCGGCCTCACTCTCGCCGCACCGTCGGGCGGGCCGGCGCCGGTGGACTCCTTCATTTCGCACGGGCATCGGTCGCTGCCGGTTCTGACCGGCTGACGGGCGGTGCGGCGGGCGCCGCGGCCGGGGAGTCCGGCTCCGTGGCGCCCTCGTCCTTCAGGGCCCTGGCCTCGCTCTTGAGGATCCGCATCGAGCGGCCCAGCGACCGTGCCGTGTCCGGCAGTTTCTTCGATCCGAACAGGACGATCACGACGATCGCCACGATCAGCAGATGCCAGGGCTCCAGTCCGTTGCGCAGCATGTCCTGCCCTCTCTCTCGTCGACAGTTGCTACATTGCGCAACTGTACAACCCACGGGCGAGAGGCAAACAGACGCCGATGACGGTCACCAGCAATCGGACGACGGACCCGCCGCGGCACCGGAGCGGGGGCACCGGCCACGGCAACCGGGGCGCGCCCCGGGACCACAGGCGCCGGCGCGGCCGCCGCCGCGGCGGCATACGCACCGCCCTCCTGATCACACTGGCGCTGCTCGTCCTGGCCGCCGGCGGTGCCGGCTGGCTGTACCTGAAGCTGGACGGCGACATCAGCACGTTCGACTCCGGCGGACTCTCCGACAACCGCCCCGACGCCGGTTCGTCGAAGGGCCAGAACGTCCTGGTCATCGGCTCCGACACCCGCACCGGCGGCAACAACGCGCTGGGCGGCGGCGAGAAGGACGACGTGGGCCGCTCCGACACCGCCTTCCTGCTGCACGTCTACGCCGACCACCGGCACGCGATCGCCGTCTCCATCCCGCGTGACACGCTGGTCACGATCCCGCCCTGCAAACTGCCCGACGGCACCTGGACCAAGGCCCGGCCGAACACCATGTTCAACGCCGCGTACTCGGTCGGCCAAACCGCCGAGGGCAACCCGGCCTGCACCCAGAACACGGTCGAACAGCTCACCGGGCTGCGCGTCGACCACACGGTCGTCGTCGACTTCAAGGGCTTCGCGGAGCTGACGGACGTGGTGGGCGGGGTGCGCGTGTGCCTGCCGCAGAACGTCTACGAGAACGATCTCAACCCGCATCTCACCGCCCCGGGCAAGCTGCTCTTCCCCAAGGGCGAGCAGACCGTGTCGGGGCAGAGGGCGCTGGACTACGTCCGGATCCGGCACGGCATCGGCGACGGCTCCGACATCGGCCGGATCAAACGCCAGCAGGCGTTCGTGGCGAGCCTGCTGAAGGAGGTCAAGAGCAAGGGCCTCACCCCCACGAAGCTGTTGCCGCTGGCCGACGCCGCCACGAAGTCCCTCACCGTGGACCCGGGCCTGGGCTCCGCCGACAAGCTGATCTCCTTCGCGATGTCCCTGAAGGACATCGATTTGCACAACACCAAGTTCGTCACCCTGCCCTGGCGTTACGAGGGATCCCGGGTGGCGATCGTCCAGCCGGACGCGGACGCCCTGTGGGCCGCGCTCAGGTCCGACCGCACGATCGACGGCAAGAACGCCGGCGGGAAGAAGAGCGCGACGTCCGGTTCCGGGGCCTCTTCCGCCTCCCCCGCGCCGGTCTCCGGTGAGGGCGTCGACGTCGCCGTCTACAACGGCACCGCCGTCCCCGGCCTGGCCGCCCGCGCCGCCGCCACGCTGACCGGGGACGGCTTCACGGTGACGGGCACGGCGACGGCGGCCGAGCAGGACCACACGACGACGCTGGTCGAGTACGGACCGGGCCTGGAGGACCGGGCCCGGACCGTGGCCCGGACCTTCCCCGGAGCCGAGCTCCGGTCCACGACCGGCAGCGGGATCAGCGTCGTCCTCGGGCAGTCGTACGCGGACGACCCGGCGGCGGGCGCCTCGGCGTCCCCGGCGCCGACCGCCGTGCCCTCCGAGGTCGCCGACGGGGCCAGGTCCGCGGACGACGACCCCTGCTCGAACCTCACCTACGGCTGACGCCGCCGCTGCCGGGTCCGGGCCGCCGCCAGGGCCAGGGCGTACAGGCCGAGGACGACGGCCGGCAGCAGGTAGTACGCGGCGGGCAGGACCGTCATGCCGAGGGCCGCCCCGAGGGGGCTCGGAGGGAGGAGCAGGCCGACGGCGGCGAGGCCGGCCGCCGCCAGGCCGACCGGGCCCGGCGCGCGGCCCGCTGCGTCGCGCCGTCCGGTGCGCAGGAGCAGCATCACCGCGGCCTGGGTGAGCAGGTTCTCGGTGAACCAGGCGGAATGGAACACGGCTTCGTCGTCCACCGTGTCGGGGCCGTTCAGCGCCAGCGCGAGGACGGCGAAGGTCGCGAGGTCGGCGAGCGCGTTGAGCATCCCGAAGCCGAGGGCGAACCGGAGGAAGGAGCGCGGCCTCAGCACCGCCGGGCCGCGCAGGGCCGCCGTGCCGGGACGGTCGTGGGCGAAGGCGAGCTGGGCCGCGTCGAAGCACAGGTTCTGGGCGAGCACCTGGGCCGGGAGCATCGGCAGGAAGGGCAGGAGGAGACCGGCGGCGAGCATGGCGACGACGTTGCCCAGGTTCGAGGAGAGCGTGACGCGCAGGTACGAGGCGATGTTGCCGCTGGCGTGCCGGCCTGCGGTGATCGCGTGGCCGATCGCCGTGAGGTCCTTGTCGGCGAGCACGACGTCGGCGCTCTCCCGTGCCACGCCGACGGCCGAGCGGGGTGCGATGCCGACGTCGGCGGCGCGCAGCGCGGCCACGTCGTTCACACCGTCGCCGAGGAAGCCCACGGTGTGCCCGGCGGCGCGCAGCGCGGTGACGACGCGGGCCTTGTCCTCGGGGGTGCAGCGGGCGACGACCGTCGAGCCGCCCGGGCCGTCGGCGACTTGTGCGGCGGTGCGTACCTCGCCCGGGTCCAGACCCAGGTCCCGGCAGGCCCGGGCCGCCGTGGCCGGGTGGTCGCCGGTGAGCACCTTCACGGTGACGCCGCGGTCGGCCAGGGCGCGCAGCGCCTCGGCGGCGGTGGGGGCGAGGGCGTCCCGGAAGGTCACCAGGCCCCGGAAGGCCAGGCCACGGGCGTCGGCCGTGCGGGCGCCGGCGGGGCGGTCGGCCGTGGCGACGGCCAGGACCCGCAGCCCGGCGTCCGCCTCCCGGGCGGCGAGGGCGAGCAGCCGCTCGCGTTCGCCGGGCGCTGTCGCGCAGCGTTCCAGGACGGCCTCCGCGGCGCCCGTGAGGACGACGGTGTGCTGTCCGAGGCCGCCTCGTACCACCGCCGTCGAGGTGCGCCGCACGGGGTCGAACGGCACGGCGTCCACCCCGTCGTACTCCTCGCCCACCGGCCCGGCCGCCTCCAGCAGGGCCTCGTCGAGGGCGTCGGGGGAGGGCAGTTCGGCGAGCTGGAGGGTCCACCAGGCGCCGACGGCGGCCCAGCGCAGCACCTCGGGGTCGTCCCGGCCGGCCGGGTCGAGGGCCCGCTCGACGACGGGACGGTCCTGGGTGAGGGTGCCGGTCTTGTCGACGCACAGCACGTCGACCGCGCCCAGGTCGTGCAGGGCGGGCAGCCGTTTGACGATCACGGCGTGCGCGCGGGCGAGGAGGGCGGCGCCCCGGGCCAGGCAGGTCGTGACGATCACCGGCAGCATCTCGGGCGTCAGCCCGACGGCGACCGCGACCGCGAAGGGCAGTGTCTCCAGGCCGCGGTCGCGCAGGGTCGCGTTCGCCATCAGCACCAGCGGCGGTGTCAGCAGCATGAACCGGATCAGCACCCAGGAGATGCCGTGCACGGACCGGTCGAAGGCCCCGCCCTGCCGGGGCGCGTCCGGCACACGGTGGGCGGCGGCGAACCGCGTTCCGGCCCCGGTCGCGGTCACGACGGCGGTGGCACTGCCGGAGGCGACCGTGCTGCCCTGGAAGCACAGCCGGGACTCGTCGGGGACGTCGTCGTCGGCCGCCCGCTTCGCCACCGGCGCCGACTCCCCGGTCAGTGCCCCCTGTTGCACCATGAGCCCGCGGGCCCGCAGCAGCCGTACGTCCGCCGGGACCAGATCGCCGGGACCGAGCCGGAGCACGTCGCCGGGGACCAGCTCGGCGACCGGCACCTCCCGGGGGTCCGGCTGCTCGGCGGGGTCGGTGCGGCGCAGCACCGTGGCGGTGCCCGCGACCAGTTCGCGCAGGGCGGCCAGGGAACGGTCGGCCCGGTGTTCCCCGCTCGCCCGCAGCACACAGCTGACCGCGACCAGGGCGAGGATCACCACGGCGGTGCCCCAGGAGGCGACGGCGGCGGACACCAGGCCCAGGCAGAGGAGTACGGCGGTGAAGGGGTCGCGCAGGGCGCGTGCGCACCGGCGGAGCCAGGAGGGGGTGCGGCGGTCCGGCAGCGTGTTCTCGCCGAACGCGGCCAGCCGGGAGGCGGCTTCCGTGTCGGTCAGCCCGCGGGGCCCCGACTCCAGCCGCCGCAGCACCTCCAGTGTGGTGCCGTCGGCGGGCTCAGAGGCCATGGAGGCGGCGGCGCGCCGGTGCGGCGCGGTCCGTGAGCCGGTCCACCAGGAGCCGTACGACCTCGACGACGTCGGGATCGTCGACGTAGTACACCTGCCGGCGGCCCTCACGGCGGGAGCGGACGAGTCCGGCCAGCTTCAGCTTGGTGAGGTGCTGGCTGACCGCGGGCAGCGCGCCGCCGACCCGCTCGGCGAGCCCGGTCACGTCGCTCTCGCCCTGCGCCAGCGCCCAGACGATGTGCAGCCGGGCGGGCGAGGCCAGCAGGGCGAAGGACGCGGCCGCCCGGGCGAGCACGTCCTCGGAGGGGTCCTCGAAGCCACCGCCGGCTGCCGCCACCGTCACCGCCCCTTCCGTCGCCTGCCTCGCCCTGTGCGCCGCCCCAGTCTAGGCGGGCCTGGGAGGCCCCCCGCGGCACGCGTTCCTCACCTCGTCAGGCCGCTTCGCACAGACGGCCGAACCGCATGGACGGTATGGAAAAGCCGAGGTGAGAGCATCCGCAACCGCCCTTCGTTCGACCGGCCGGACAGATCATCACGATGCGGCAGCATCAACTCACGGCATGTGGCCGCTCACTTGACGACCAGTGGTCACACACGGTTGGCTCCGGGCCAGCGAGAGTCATCCGGCCGGTGCGTCCCTGCGGCCCCGTCCGCACTCTCACCCTGCTCTTGCTCGGCCGCACAGCGAGGTCCGCCCCCCATGAACACTCCTTGCCCGCCTCACACCTCCGGCAGAGGCATCCGGGTCGCGGCCCTGTTGTCCGCCCTGTGTCTGCTGGTCTCGGGCTGCTCCCTCCTCGGCGCCGCCGACGACGGAGCGGGCGGGGACGCCGCGGGCGGACCGGGCGGCGGGATGAAGGTCGCCCTGATCACCCACGGCGGCAAGGGGGACGCCTTCTGGGACCTGGTGCGCAGGGGTGCCGAGACGGCTGCCGCCAAGGACGGCATCCACCTGACGTACGTCGGCGACGCCGACCCGGCCGCGCAGGCCGGGCTGGTGCGGGACGCGGTCCGCGACAAGGTCGACGGCATCGCGGTGACGCTGGCCAAGCCGGCGGCGATGCGGGGCCCGATCGCCCGCGCCAGGGCGGCCGGCATCCCCGTCGTCGGACTCAACTCCGGGATCGACGCCTGGCGGCCCGCGGGCCTGCTGGAGTACTTCGGCCAGGACGAGTCCGTCGCGGGCCGGGCCGTCGGGGACAAGCTGAACGACGTCAAGGCCCGGCACGCCCTGTGCGTGGTGCACGAGCGGGGCAACGTCGCGCTCGAGGCGCGCTGCGCCGGAATGCGGAAGACGTTCCCCGGCGCCACCGACAACCTGTACGTGGACGGCAGCGACATGAACGCGGTGACCGCCACGATCGCCGCACGGCTGCGGCAGGACACGAGCATCGACGAGGTCGTCACCCTGGGCGCCCAGTACGGGCTCAGCGCCGTCAAGGCCGTGCGGCGGTCCGGCAGCCGGGCGAAGGTCGCCACCTTCGACCTCAACAAGGACCTGGTGCAGGCGGTGCGCAGCGGTGAGGTGCAGTTCGCCGTGGACCAGCAGCCCTACCTGCAGGGCTACCTGGCGGTGGACGCCCTGTGGCTGTACCGGACCAACGGCAACGTCAGCGGCGGCGGAACGGCGCCGGTGCTCACCGGTCCCGCGTTCGTGACCAGGTCGAACGTGTCCGCCGTGGCACGGTTCGCGGCCGCCGGGACCCGGTGACCGGGCGCTTCCTGTGACGGTGTCGCCAAAGATTCGGTCAGGCCCGGCCCGCAGGTCCACTTGTACGGATAACATCCTGCGCATCCCATGTGCCGTGCCCGGGACGGCACCCACCCCTCGCCCGTCCCCCACACCCCCCGGCCGCTTCCCCTCCTCCCCGTTCCTCACCCCCCGCTGATCGCCCTAGGACGACGATGTCTCGACGGACAGGTGCCCGGCGCCGCCTCGGTTCCATACGCCTCTCCCTGGTGCTCCTGGCCCTCGTGCCCAGCGTCACCCTCGCCGCGATGTGGGGCGTGACGACGATCCAGATGTTCTCGGAGGGCCTCAGGCTGCGCGACCAGACGGAGCTCAGCCGGTCGACCGGCGCCATGGGCACCGACGCGACGCTCGCACTGCAGCGGGAGCGCAGCCTGTCGGCCGCCTGGCTGGCCTCCGCGAAGGGCTCCCGGGCGGCCCTCGACGCCCAGCGCGAGGAGACCGACAAGGCGGTGGCCAAGCTGGTCGGGCAGGCGGACGCGATCGAGAAGGCACCCGCGCGCATATCCGACCGGCTGTACTCGGTGCTGGGCTCGGTGGGCAGCCTGGAGTACTACCGGGACCAGGTGGACAACCCCACCGACATCACGCCGCAGCAGGCGCTGGACCAGTACTCGTCGATCATCGACGACCAGATCCACGCCTTCCAGGAGCTGTCCCAGGTCGACGACGGTGACCTCACCTCGCAGGCCGGCCCGCTGATCGGTCTCGAGCACGCGGCGGAGCTGGTCTCCCAGGAGGACGCTCAGCTGACGCTGGCCTGGCCGACTGGGCACCTGGACGACAAGACGTGGACGCAGTTCACGGAACTGGTGAACACCCGGCGCTGGCTGGTCCAGGACCAGGTCGTGCCGCAGCTGACGGGCAGCGCCAAGGAGCAGACCGAGCGGATCCTGGCGAGCCGGGACTGGCAGACGCTGCAGTCCGTCGAGGACCGGGTGCTGGCCTCGCGCAACGCCGACGGCAGCGCCGACCGGATCGCCCTGCCGGACGCGCAGAAGCAGTGGTCCGCCGCCATGGACAAGCTGTCCGATCAGTACACGGCCCTCATCCAGCAGCAGACGGCGAGCCTGCTGCAGCGCAGCGCCGACAAGGCGGACGCCCTGCTGCTCAAGGCGGCCCTGCTGAGCGCCGGCGGGCTGCTCGCGCTGCTGCTGTGCGTCGGCATGTCGTGGCGGATCACCCGCTCGCTGTCCCGGCGGCTGCGCGGCCTGCGCCGGGCCGCCGTCAGCCTCGCACAGGAGCGGCTGCCCGACGTGGTGGCGCGGCTGGAGCGGGGCGAGACGGTCGACCCGGAGTCGGCGACCACCCCCCTGGACTACGGACACGACGAACTCGGCCAGGTGGCCCGGGCGTTCAACACCGCCCAGCGCACCGCCGTGCACACCGCCGTCGAACTCGCCGACACCCGGCGCGGCTTCCAGAAGATCATCCTGGGCATCGCCCGGCAGAGCCAGAACCTGGTCAACCTCCAGCTGAGCAAGCTCGACACGCTGGAGCGCGAGCACACCGACCCCGACATCCTCAAGGGCCTGTACGAACTGGACTCCACGGCCAGCCAGTTGCGCCGCTACGAGGAGAACCTGGTCATCGTCAGCGGCGAACGGCCCGGCCGCAGCTGGAGCGAGCCGGTGGCGCTGATGGACATCCTGCGCAGCGCGGTCGGGGAGGTCGCCGAGTACCAGCGGGTGGAGGTGCTCACCGAGGAGGAGGTGTGCGTCGCGCCGCCCGCGGTCGCCGACGTCATCCATCTGCTGGCCGAGCTCATCGACAACGCGACCGCGTACTCCCCCGCCCCGAGTTCCGTCACGGTGCGGGCGGGGATGGTGGCCAAGGGCCTGGCCGTCGAGGTCGAGGACCGGGGCCTCGGCATGTCGGAGGAGGACTACGCGTCCTTCAACGAACAGCTGGCGGTGCCCCCGCAGTTCGACGTGGTGGCGCTCGCCGACGACCTGCGCCTCGGCATGTTCGTGATCGCCCAGCTGGCGCACCGGCACGGCATCGCCGTCACCCTGCGCTCGTCGCCGTACGGCGGGACCACGGCGATCGTGCTGATCCCGCACGAGATCGTGGTCCGGGAGCCGGCGGGCGGCGCGGCGCCGCAGCCGCGGGCCGCCGGGGCGGGAACCGGTCCGAACGGACTCGCGGCCCCGGCCGGCCCGAGCGGAGCGGGCGGCGGCGCGAAGGACGGCGACGCCCAGGAGGACGCGCTGGTGGCGGTGGACGGGCTGGTGGCGGTGGACGGACGGGATGCGAGGGACGCCGAGCCGAGCGGGGCGCCCCAGGGCGCCGGGGGGTCGGGGGGAACCGGAAGCGCCGCCGGGTCCGTTCGCGAGCTCAGACCCCTCGTCACGGCCCGCACCGCCTCCGCCGCCCCGTCCGCCGAACGCGAGGTCGTCCCCCGCCGGGACGGTCTCGCCCCGCTGCCCCGCAGGGTGCCGCAGACCAGCCTGGTGGAGGAGCTGCGCGAGGAAGCCGCACCCGTCGACGACGGCTCCCCCGACGACTTCACCGCGGAGGCCGCCGCGTCCTCCCTGGCCGGCTTCCAGCGCGGCACGCTCCGGGCCCGTGACGACGACACCGAGCCGCCCCACCCCGACGAGACGGCCGTGGTGCCCCGGCAGACCGCCGCCGATCCCGTCGCCCCGACTCCGCCCGCCGACCGCTGACGAAGGACACCGCAATGACACGCCCCATCCCCGCCACGCACACCCAGCTCGACCAGCTGCTGACCGGACTCGTGGAGCGGGTCGCCGACGTGAACCAGGCCGTGGTGCTCTCCGAGGACGGCCTGGTGGTCAGCAAGTCCACCGGATTCCTGCGCGACGACGCCGAGCGGCTCGCGGCGACCGCGTCCGGGCTGATGAGCCTCAGCAAGGGCGTCAGCATGGACTTCCGGGGCGGTCCGGTGCGCCAGGCGCTCATCGAGATGGCCAACAGCTATCTGATCCTGACCTCCGCCGGCCCCGGCGCGCATCTGGTCGTGCTGACCGGGCCGGGCGCGGACGTCGGGGTGGTGGCCTATCAGATGAACATGCTGGTGAAGAAGATCGGCGAGCACCTCAGCGCGGCACCTCGGGGCATGGCCGGCCCCGTCGTCGATCCCGGCGTGTGAAGTGGACGTAGGTGATCCGGCGGGCCGGCTGGTCAGGCCGTTCGCTCTGACCGGTGGGCGGACCCGTCCCAGCCGCGCCGACTTCACGCTCATCTCGACGGTCACGGCGGTCGATCAGCCGCCCGCCACGGCGGTCCGGTGCCAGCCCGAGCACACCCGGATCCTGCGGCTGTGCGCCGAGCCGGTCGCCGTGGCGGAGCTGGCCGCCCGGCTCGATCTGCCGGTGAGCGTGGTCGTCATCATGCTGTGCGACCTGCTGGAGGCGGGCCGGATCACCGTCCGTCCGCCGCGCCTCGTCTCCCGTACCTCCCCGGACCTGGACCTGCTGCAGAAAGTGAGGGACGGCCTTGGCCGGCTCTGACCTTGCCACTGACGCGTCTTCGGCACCCGACACGGTCAAGATCCTCATCGCCGGGGGCTTCGGCGTCGGCAAGACCACCATGGTCGGGTCGGTCAGCGAGATCGTCCCGCTGCGCACCGAGGAACCCCTGACCATGGCCGGTCTGGGCATCGACGACCTCGACGGCATCGAGGAGAAGCGGGCCACCACCGTGGCCCTGGACTTCGGCCGGATCACCCTCAGCCGGGAACTGGTGCTGTACCTGTTCGGTACGCCGGGGCAGCAGCGGTTCTGGTTCATGTGGAACGACCTGGCGCTCGGCGCGCTCGGGGCGGTGGTCCTGGTCGACGTGCGCCGGCCCGAGTCCAGCTTCGCCGCGATCGACTTCTTCGAGCGCCGGGGCATTCCGTTCGTCGTCGGTGTCAACGGCTTCCACGGCGAACACCCGTATCCGCCCGAGGACATCAGGGAGGCGCTGGCGGTGCCGGATCACGTCCGGGTGCTGCTGTGCGACGCCCGGGACCGGGAGTCGTGCCGGGACGTGCTGATCGCCCTGATCGACCAGTTGATCGCGTCGGCGGTGCAGGCGTAGGGGCGGCTGAGGCCGGCGAGCCGGCCCGGGCGGTTGCGGTCGTCCGGGCCGGTTGCCGTCAGGCCGTCAGTTCAGGCCCGCCGACTTCAGCCACGCCGTCGCCACGTCCAGCGGGTCCTTCTTCTCGAGCTGCACCTGCGCGTCCAGTTCCAGGAGCGTCTTGGTGTCCAGCTTGGCGGAGACGGCGTCGAGCGCGTCGACGCCCTTCTGGTCGAGGCCGCTCTTGTTGACCAGCGGGGTGACGTTGGCGAACCCGAAGAGGTTCTCCGGGTCCTTCAGGACGACGAACTTCTCCTTCACGATGGTCGGGTCCGTGGTGAAGATGTCCGCGGCCTGGATGGTGTTCTTGGCCAGTGCCGCCTGGGTCAGCGGGCCTCCCGCGTCGAGCGCCTTGAAGGACTTGAACTCCAGGCCGTACACCGACTTCAGGCCCTTCAGGCCCTGTTGCCGGGTCTGGAACTCGGGCGAACCGCCGATCACCAGGTCCGGGGCGGCGTCCTTGAGGTCCGCGAGGGTGGAGGAGGAGGTGAGCTTGTACTTCTCGGCCGTCTCGGCGTTGACGGTGACCGAGTCCTTGTCCTCGGCCGGTGACGACCGAAGCAGCGTCAGCCTCTTGTCCAGCTTGGCCTTGACCGCCTCGTTCACCGCGTCGGCGGACTTCTGCTCGGCCTTGGGGTCCAGGTAGGCCAGCAGCGAGCCGTTGTACTCCGGCAGCACGGTGACGGAGCCGTTCTTCATCAGCCCGTACGTCGTCTCACGGCTGCCGATGTTGTGCTTGTAGGTGACCTCGATGCCCTTGGCCTTGAGGGCCTCGCCGTAGATGTCGGCGAGCAGGGTGCTCTCGGCGAAGTTGTTGGAGCCGACGACGACGGTGCCGGCCTTCGCCTTCTCGCCCGCGAGGGGGTTGTCGCCGGAGTCGCCGGACGAACAGCCCGCGAGCAGCGCCGCAACAGCGGTGAGCGCGACGGCCGCCGCGCTGGTGTGCCTCGTCCTGGACCTGCTGCTCTTCGCGGTGAAAGTCATCCACCGATCCAATCCAGCCGCTTTGTGATCAGTCAAGAGCCTCCTGGTCACGGTTTGTCACAGACCCGGCCGTCAACGTCGGCGGACTCCCGGCGACACGGCCACCCGGCCCGCCACCCAGAACAGCGCCAGCGTGACGAGGGCCAGGACGGCCACCAGTGTGGCGCCGCCGACGACCTTCTCGTAGTCGCGCTGGTAGAGCCCGTCGACGATGTACCGGCCGAGGCCGCCCAGGCTGACGTAGGCGGCGATGGTGGCCGTCGACACGATCTGGATGGCCGCCGAGCGCAGACCGCTCAGGATCAGGGGCAGCGCGACCGGCAGTTCGACCTGGAACAGGATCCGCGACTCGTGCATGCCCATGCCCCGGGCGGCGTCCACCGGGGACGGGTCGACGGTGCGCACCGCCTCGTAGGTGGTCACCAGGATCGGTGGAACCGCGAGGATGACCAGGGGGATCATCACGGGCAGCAGGCCGAAGCCCATCACGATGACGATGAGCACCAGCAGGCCGAAACTGGGCAGTGCGCGGGCCGCGGTGGCGATGAAGGCGAGGGCGTTGCCGCCCCGCCCGGTGTGCCCGGTCAGCAGCCCGACGGGCAGGCCTATGGCGGCGGCGAAGGCCAGGGCGAGCAGTGAGTACTGGACGTGTTCCAGGAGGCGTTGCGGGATGCCGTCGTAGCCGTGCCAGTGGGCGCTGTCGCTGAAGAAGGCGTTGACGAAGTTCAGTACGTTCACCGGGTCACGTCCTGGGGGGCGGGCAGGGGCTGCTGCCGCACTCTGGTCTTCGGGCGCCTGCGGGTGCCGCTCGGCATCCACGGGGTCAGCGCGACGCGCAGCAGCACCAGCAGGGCGTCGCACAGGATGGCCAGGACGGCCGTGGTGACAACGGAGTTCACGGCCAGTTCGGGGCGGTCGTACTTCTGCGCGTCGGCGAGCAGGTTGCCGAGCGCGCCCTGGTTGCCGATGAGGGTGCCGACGCTGACCAGGGAGATGCTGGAGACGGTGGCGACCCGGAGCCCGGCGATGATGGCGGGCACGGCGATCGGCAACTGCACCTGGAGATAGCGGCGTACGGGGCCGAAGCCCATGGCGGTGGCCGCGGCCAGGGTCTCCTGGGGCACGGACCGCACCCCGTCGACGATGGCCGGGACGAGTACCACGAGGCTGTACACGGCCAGCGGGATCATCACGGTCAGCTCGGTCTGGCCGGTGTAGTCGATGAGGACGACGAAGAAGGCCAGCGACGGGACGGCGTAGAGGATGGTGGTGGCGCCGAGCACCGGGGGGTACAGCCAGCGGAAGCGGACGCAGAGCTGGGCGAGCGGCAGCGCGAGCAGCAGCCCGGCCAGGACGGGCAGCAGGGCCTCGCGCAGATGGAGTCCGATCAGGCCGGCGTAGCTGTGCTGGAGGTCGCTCGGGATGTCGAAGAAACCGTCGAAGAAGCCGTTCACGAGGCGACCTCGGCCACGTCGGCGTGGCCTGCGGCGTGGGCGCTGCGGATCGCCTCGCCGATGGCCGCCTGCGAGACCACGCCGGTCACCCGGCCGGTGTCGTCCACGGCGACGGCCCAGCCGGCCGGGGAGAGCACGGCGCAGTCGAGGGCGGCCCGAAGCGAGTCGGTGCCGGGGACGAACGGCCGTCCGTGCGGCAGGAGCCGGCCGGGGTCGATGTCGCCGGCCGTCAGGTCTGCCGGTTCGGCCCAGCCGAGGGGCTTCCCCTCGGCGTCGGTGACCAGGAGCCAGGGGGCGTCGGCGGCGGCGATCCGCTCGGCGGTGGCGTCCACCGGGATCACCGGGCCGGTGGTCAGCGGGAGTTCGGCGGAGGGGAAGAACGACAGCCGCCGGATGCCGCGGTCGGCCCCGAGGAAGTCCTCGACGAAGGCGTCGGCGGGGTGGGACAGCAGCTCGGCGGGGGGCGCGTACTGAGCGAGGTGACCGCCCTCGCGCATCACGGCGACCATCGTGCCGAGTTTGATCGCCTCGTCGATGTCATGGGTGACGAAGACGATGGTCTTGCCCAACTCGTCCTGGATGCGGAGCAGTTCGTCCTGGAGGCCCTTGCGCACGACCGGGTCGACCGCCGAGAACGGCTCGTCCATGAGCAGCACGGGCGGGTCGGCGGCGAGCGCCCGGGCCACGCCGACGCGCTGCTGCTGGCCGCCGGACAGCTGGTACGGGTAGCGCTTGGCGAGCGTGGAGTCGAGGCCCACGCGTTCCATCAGCTCCGCCGCCCGGGCCCGGGCCTTCTGCTTGCCCCAGCCGAGCACGCGCGGCACCGTGGCGATGTTGTCGAGGATCGTGCGGTGCTGGAAGAGGCCGGCGTTCTGGATGACGTAACCCATGGAGCGGCGCAGGGTGGTGACGGGCCGGCGCTGGATGTCCTCGCCGTCGAGGAGGATGGTTCCCTCGCTCGGTTCGACCATCCGGTTGATCATCCGCAGGGTGGTGGTCTTGCCGCAGCCCGAGGGTCCGACGAGGACGGTGATCGAGCGGTCGGGTATCTCCAGGGAGAGCCGGTCGACAGCCACCGTGCCGTCCGGATAGCGCTTGGTGACTGATTCGATCCGTATCAAGGCGCCGGAGCCCTTCGGGTTGGCGGAAGCGTTGGCCATGGTCGTACGGGCTGTTTCCGGACGAGTCTAGAGGGCGCCTTTCACCGGTCCGCAGGGCGTACGTTCCTCAAGGGCAGGCGCACGGTGAACACCGTCGCCCCCGGTGCGCTGTTCAGCTCGATGCGGCCGCCGTGGGCGCCGACCAGGGACTGGGCGACCGCGAGGCCCAGGCCGCTGCCGCCGCGGTCGCGGCTGCGGGCCTTGTCGACGCGGTAGAAGCGGTCGAAGACACGGGCGCGGTCGCCGGGCGGGATGCCCGGACCGGTGTCGGCGACCCGCACCTCGGCCGCGCCGGGCACGAGGGCGACCTCCACCGACACCTTCGTCCCGGCGGGGGTGTGCACGGCGGCGTTGGTCAGCAGGTTGTCGACGACCTGCCGGATGCGCAGCGGGTCCATCGGCAGCGACACCGGGCCCGGACCCGCCAGGACGGTCAGCGGATGGTCCGGGCGACCGGCGCGGAAGGCGTCCGCGGCCTGCCCCACCAACTCCACCAGGTCGGCGTGCTCAAGGCGCAGCGGTGTCTCCACCTCCGCCGCGTCCAGCCGGGCGAGCAGCAGCAGGTCGTCCAGGAGGAAGCCCATGCGGGCGGCCTCGGCGCGCAACCGGGCCAGGTGCCGGTCGCGTTCCTCGGGGGCGTTGGCGGCGGCGTACTGGAAGAGGTCGGCGTAACCGCGCACCGACATCAGCGGGGTGCGCAGCTCGTGCGAGGCGTCGGCGACGAAGCGGCGCAGCCGCTGCTCGGCCTCGGCGCGCACGGCGAGGGAGTCGTCGATGTGCTCCAGCATCGTGTTGAAGGCAGTGCGCAGTTCATCCACCTCGGGGCCGCCGTCCCGGCCGTCGGCGCGCAGCGGGAGCCGGGCCGCCGACTCGGTCAGGTCGTGCGAGGCGATGCCGTGCGCGGTGGACGCCATGTCGCTGAGCGGTTTCAGACCGCGGCGCAGCATCCGGCGGCCGAATACGACCAGCGCGAGCAGGGCGAGGGCGAAGGTGACGACCTGGATCGTGATCAGCTGCCCGACCGTGTCCTCGATGTCCTCCATGGGTGCGGCGCTGACCAGGACCACCCCGGGCTCGACCTGGCAGGCGCGCAGCCGGTAGGAGCCCGCGCCCTTGAGGTGCTCGGTGCGCAGGATCTCCTTGTGCGCGGCGGTCTGGGCCCGGGCGAGGGAGGTGAAGTCGTCGACGTCCTTCGGCAGGTCGGCCGGATCCTCGGGCCTGCGCAGCTCGGTCCTGCCGTCCGACACGTCGTACACGGCGTAGAACCAGCTGTAGTACTTCTTGCCCGAGAGGGTGCCGTAGTCCGCGATGCTCTTGGACTGGGCGATCTGGGCCTGCGCGAGCTGGGTGTCGAGCTGGGCCGACAGATAGTCCCGCATGTACGTGGTCAGGGCCGTGCCGACGACGGCGAACACCACCAGGGACAGGGCGCCGAGGCCCAGGGCCAGCCGGGTGCCCAGCCGCATCCTGCGGTAGGTCCGCCGCAGCCGGGCGATCACTCGGCGGCCTGCCGCAGCACGTACCCGAACCCGCGCACGGTGTGGATGAGCGGCGAGGCGCCGTCGTCGGTCTCGTCGAGCTTGCGGCGCAGCCGGCTGACGACCAGCTCGACGACGTTGGAGCGGCCGCCGAAGCCGTACTCCCACACGTGGTCGAGGATCTGCGCCTTGGTGAGCACGGTCGGCGACTTGCGCATGAGGTAGCGCAGCACCTCGTACTCGGTCGGGGTCAGCGACAGCAGCCTCGCGCCGCGCCGGACCTCGCGGGTGTCCTCGTCCATCGTCAGGTCGCCGACCCGGAGCACGGACCGCTGGAAGGCGGGCCCGGCGCTGCGCCGCAGCACGGTCCGCAGCCGGGCCATCAGCTCCTCCACGGCGAACGGCTTGACCAGGTAGTCGTCGCCGCCCCGGGTCAGGCCGGCGACCCGGTCGGCGACGCCGTCGCGGGCGGTGAGGAACACCACCGGCACCATCGTGCCGGAGGCGCGCAGCCGGTCCAGGACGCCGAAGCCGTCCACGCCGGGCAGCATCAGATCGAGCACGACGATGTCCGGGTGGAACTCGGCGGCCCGCCGCAGTGCGTCCTCGCCGGTGTACGCCGTGACCGCGTCCCAGCCCTCGTAGCGGGCGACGGTCGCGACGAGGTCGGCGATGGGCGGGTCGTCGTCGACGACGAGAAGTCGTACTTTCTCCACGCGCTCATAGTGCTGCACGCGTCCCGCACCGCCATAGCCGCCCGCCCTCCCGCCGCCGGATCGATAACCACTTGAAAGTCGGGCGACAGCTTCCCGACAGCTCCCCCGCGCCAAGCTCGGTGTACCAGGAGCCGATCAAGGAGCTGCCGATCGTGACGACCCTCCATCAACGTCCTGCGGCGACCCGCCCGGGCATGCGGCCCTCAGTGGTGGGCCGCACCGGCCTGTCCGCGGTGCTGCTGGCGAACGCGGTCGTGGTGGCCGTGTTCTTCGCGCAGGCCGGTTTCGCCTCGAACGCGCTGATCGTGCTGGGCCGGCTGACCGGTCTGTACGCGGCGCTGCTGATGGCGTTCCAGCTGCTGCTGGTGGCCCGGCTGCCGTGGTTCGACCGGCGGATCGGCATGGACCGGCTGACGTCCTGGCACCGCTGGACGGGCTTCTCGCTGCTGTGGCTGCTGCCGGCGCACGCGGTGTTCATCGTCTTCGGTTACGCGCGGGCCTCGTCCCTGGACCCGGTGAACCAGCTGGTGGACCTCGCCGAGACGGTCGAGGGCGTGCTGCGGGCGATCGTCGCGCTGGCGATCATCCTGGTGGTCGGCGCGGTCTCGGCCCGGTACGCCCGGCGCCGGCTGGCGTACGAGACCTGGCACTTCATCCACCTGTACACCTACGTGGCGGTGGTGCTGGCGTTCACGCACCAGGTCGCGGCGGGGACGACGTTCGCCTCGTCGGCGGTCGCGACGGCGTACTGGTACGCCCTGTGGGGCGCGGCCCTCGCCGCGGTGTTCGCCGGCCGGCTGGTGCTGCCGCTGTGGCGCAACCTCCGCCACCGGCTCCGGGTGACGGCCGTCGTCCCGGAGAACGACCACGTCGTCTCGGTCTACGTCACGGGCCGCGACCTGGACCGGCTGCCCGCCCGGGCGGGGCAGTTCTTCCTGTGGCGGTTCCTGACCAAGGACCGCTGGTGGCAGGCGAACCCGTTCTCCCTGTCGGCCGCCCCGGACGGCCGTACGCTGCGCCTGACCGTCAAGCGGGCCGGTGCCGGCAGCGCTGCCCTGCGGCATCTGAAGGTCGGCACGCGCGTGTTCGCCGAGGGCCCCTACGGTGCCTTCACCACCCTGCACCGCACCCGCCCCGACGCCGTGCTCATCGCCGGTGGCGTCGGTGTCACGCCGATCCGGGCCCTGCTGGAGGAACTGCACGGCCACGCGGTCGTGATCTACCGGGTGGCCACGGACCGGGACGCCGTCCTCTACGACGAACTGCGCGACCTCGCCCTCGCCAGGGGCGCCGAGCTGCACCTGGTGACCGGCCCGCCCGTGCCCGACCGGCTGGCTCCGCCGGAGCTGGCCCGGCTGGTGCCGGACCTCGCGCAGCGGGACGTCTACCTGTGCGGCCCGCCGCCGATGATGAACGCGGTGCTCGGCAGCCTGCGCGAGCTGGGTGTGCCGAAGCCCCAGGTCCACTTCGAACGCTTCAGCCTGGCCGGATGACGAGGAGAGATTCGTGAAGCGAGCCCTGCCCGTCCTCGTCCTCAGTGTCGCGGGCCTGATCCCTCTCTGGCGCTACGCGCCCTCGCAGGACACCGGTTCGTCGTCGGCCCCGGCGGAGGCGGCGGCTCCGGCGTCCACCCCCTCGGCCTCCTCGTCGGGCGGCACCACGACCACCGTCGTGTCGGGGTCCCTCGTCGACACCGAGAAGGGCCCGGTGCGGGTCGAGGTCACCTTCGACGGCGACAGGATCGCCTCGGTGCGCATGCTCCGGCAGCCGGACCACCCGCAGACCACGGCGGCGGTTCCTCAGCTGATCGAGGAGACGCTCCAGGCGCAGAGCGCCGACATCGACACGGTGTCGGGCGCGACGATCACCAGCGACGGCTACAAGGAGTCGCTCCAGGCCGCCATCGACGCGAGGGGCTGAGGGATGCGGCGCGTCGAGCACGTCATGGGGTTCCCGGTGTCGGTACGGATCGACGACGAGAACGTCCCCGAGGCAGCGGTGGACGGCCTGTTCGCCTGGCTGCGCGAGGTCGACGCGCGCTTCAGCCCGTTCCGCCCGGACAGCGAGGTGTCACGGCTGGACCGGGGCGAGGTGCGCGAGCCCGGCCCGGAGCTGCGCGAGGTCCTGGACCTGTGCGAGGAGTACCGGATCGCCACCGGGGGCGCCTTCGACGTGCGCCTGCCCGGCCGCGGCCTGGACCCCTGCGCCGTGGTGAAGGGCTGGTCGGTGCAGCGGGGGGCGGAGCTGCTGTCGGCAGCGGGTGCGCGCCGCTTCTGCCTCAACGCCGGCGGCGACGTGATCGCCTCCGGCGGCCCCTGGCGCGTCGGCGTGCGCCACCCCGAACACGCCGACCGGCTCTGCACGGTCCTGGACGTCACGGACCGGGCCGTGGCGACCTCCGCCCGCTACGAACGCGGCGACCACATCCTCGACGGCCGCACCGGCCGCCCCGCGACCGGCCTGATCAGCCTGACCGTGGTGGCCCCGACCCTGACCGAGGCGGACACGGTCGCGACGGCGGCCTTCGCGCTCGGCAGGGAGGGCGTCGGGTGGGCGGCCGCCCGCGAGAGGTGCGAGGTGTTCGCGGTGGACGCGGACCGGCGGGTGCTGCGCAGTGCCGGATTTCCGGCGGCGGGGACGGACGGGGCCGCGGCGGCGTGAGCCGGGTGGCGCCGGTCAGCCGCTGCCGGGCAGGTCCTCCAGGAAGCCCGCCGGCGGCACGAAGAACAGGCTGCCGGTGACGGCACGCGAGTAGTCCAGCAGCGGGTCGGGGCCGGAGCCCGGCCCGCCCAGGAACATCTTGCGCAGCATCGTCTCGGGTATGCCTGGCGTGGCCGCGTAGGCCACGAAGTACGTGCCGAACTCCCCGTGCCCGGGCCTGCCGAACGGCATCGCCGACCGCAGGATCCTCAGCTCCGCGCCGTCCGGGCCGAGCACGGTGTTGACGTCCTTGTGCGAACCGGGCGCGTCGAGTTCCAGGTTGGTGAGCTTGGTGCGGCCGATCACCTTCTCCTGGGCCTCGACGGCGAGGGCGTCCCAGGCGTCCACGTCGTGCAGGTACTTCTGCACCAGCGCGTAACTGCCGCCCCGGAAGCCGGGATCCTCCTCGCCGACCAGTGCCGCGTCCGCCGCGGCCTGCCCGACCGGGTTCTCGGTGCCGTCGACGAAGCCCAGCAGGTTGCGCGAGTCGAAGTAGGAGAAGGCCTGCGTCTCGTCCCGCACGGCGACCGCGCCGCGCAGCCGCCGCACCAGCTCGGCGGCCAGCGCGAAGCACAGGTCGGTGCGGGCGGCCCTGATGTGGAAGAACAGGTCGCCCGGGGTGGACGGCGCGTGGTGCCGGGGTCCGGCCAGTTCGCGGAACGGGTGCAGTTCGGCGGGCCGCGGACCGCCGAACAGCCGTCCCCACGCCCGGGATCCGACCCCGGCGACGCAGCCGAGGCCGCCGTCGGGGCTGGGGAAGCCCACCGAGCGCACCAGGCCCGCGAGCGAACCCAGCACCTCCCGTACGGCGCCTTCCCCGCCGGGTTCGATCGTCGCGACCAGGAACACCGCGACCGACGCCGGCGGGTTCAGCACCGGCTGCGGCAGCGTCTCGCCCGAGGGCAGCGGTGACGTCATGGCTTCCCATCCCTTCGCCCGGACGGCACGGCCCGCCCGCTCCCCCTCCGGGACGGCACGGCCCACGCCCCTGACACGATGCCCAGCGAACAGGCGGCCGGAACTCCCCCGGCGGGATGGGCGGTTGCCGGGTCCACTCCGCCCGCAGCACCTCGACGTCCCACGGCCCGAGCGGCACCGCGCCGGCGTACCGAGCGTCCGACAGCACGTCCCGCGGGGCCGTCCGGTTGGTGATCGTCCATTCAGGGGCCCGGCGCCACCGAGGAGCCGAAACGTTCCTGAAGTTCCTTCGTCACCCACTCGCGCCCCATCGGCAGCGGTTAATCTCATAGGTCACCGAAGGTTAACGGGGGGTTGCCCATGGTGAAGGACCATCGCACGCCGCCGGACTGCGCTGGGGGCCACGACGGCATGCCGGAGAGCGACGCCGGGCGCCACCTCCAGAACCAGCTCGAGATCCTGATCCAGGACTTCCGCAGGAGCACCGAACCGCCGATGCCGGTGTTCGTCGTGCACGCGCAGGAGGACCGGGACGACGACGCGGTGGCCGGGCTGGTCCGGCAGCTGCACGCGGGCCAGGAGGCGCACGGCACCCGCTGCGCGGTGGTCCAGGACTCCTACGAGGGCACCACGGAGGTGCGCCGGGCCGCCGCCCTGGTGCGGGCGCTCAGCGATCCGCGCAGGTGGGGCGGCCCGAAGGCGCTCTACCGGCGCTACGCGTTCCCGCGGCTGCGGCTGGTGCACGCCATCGACGACGCGGTCGCGGCCCTCGGCGACAGCTGGCCCGCGCCCGCCGCGGGCAGCCCCGAGGCCGGGCAGGACCAGCGGCAGCGACTCCTCAACGAGCTGGCGCAGCAGCGCTGGCGGCCGAAGAACACCGCCCGCTGGCGTTCCGGCCTGCCGCTGTTCGACATGGCGCACATCCTCCCGGCGAGCCTCGTGACCGTTCTCGCCGCGCTCCTCGCCCGCAGCGAGTGGTACGTCGCGGTCGGCGCCGGCCTCGTCTTCCTGCTGCTGCTGACCGTCCTCAACTACGTCCTGCCGGGCCGGGCCCCGATCTTCCTGTGGCTGCGCCGGGAGAGCCGCTGGTTCATGACGACGACGTTCCTGAGGGCGGCGGACCAGGAGGAGTCCACCGAGGTGTCGCTGCTGCGGCCGGTCCGCTCCTGGAAGGCGATCGCGGCCCGGGCCTACGACGTGGCCGAGGCGCTCACGGCGGGCGGCGACTTCCACCTCCAGCTGTGCGTGCTGGCGCTGCGCGAGGACCTGCGGGACAACCACCGCCGCTGGAGCTGGGACCTGCGCGGCTTCAAACGGCCGCGTCCGCCGATGCTGTTCCTGCCGCACGCGGACGACCGCAACGGCGGCATCGAGCTGATCCGGGCCATCAGTGACGTCCGCAGCCGGCGCAGCGAGCTCGACCCGCTGCTCGTGGTGGCCGCGGTGCGCACGCACGACGTGCCGCGCCTGGAGCGCAGTGTCGTCCAGGCACCACCCGCCCCGGACGCGGCGCCGCCGACGTTCGGCGTCCGGCTGCGCACCTGGTACCAGGAGTGGGGCCGCAACCTGCGCGCCGAGCAGTCACCCAGCCGGGAGCGGTCCGTCCTGCCGTGGGTGATGAAGATCCCGCTGCCGCACGACCAGCTGGGCCCGCTCGAGGAGGGCCGCCACCATCTGCGGGCCTCCTCCCGGCCGACGCTCGCCCGGCTGGTGTGGGCCCTGCACACCCTGGTCCTGGTCGTCGCCCTGCTCACCGCGGTCACCGTGATGCGGGCCGACGCCCTGCACGACCGGTACTGCTCGGCGTCCGTGCTGACCGCCAACCGGGACACCCGGCGCGCGGCGGCGCCCGACGGCAGCACGGAGTGCATCGGCATAGCGACGGACGAGGTCCGCTTCGCCGACTGGCTGCCCGCACCCGAGCCCGGCGGCGACGTCAAGGCGCTCACGGCCGACGACGAGACGCCCTGGACGGTGGCCGACCTGGAGAACCGCATCGCCCGTCAGAACGACGGCGTTCTCGCCCGGCACACCGGCAAGTACGTCACCGTCGTCTACGCCGGGCCGCTCAGCGCCGACGCCTCGGCCGGCTCCTCCCTCGTGAAGGGCGCCGAGGAACTGGCGGGCGTGTATCTGGCGCAGGCCGTCATCAACGAGAACTCCAGCGTGAAGCTGCGGGTCCTGATCGCCAACGGCGGCGTCGACCTGGGCCACCAGGAGGAGATGGCGGAGGCGATCGCCGCGTACGCCGCCCACGACCCGACCGTGGTGGGAGTCGTCGGCACCGGCCGCGACCTGAAGTCGAGCAGGGCGACGACGCGCACCCTGATGGAAGCCGGCCTGCCGGTCGTCTCCGGCACGAACTCCGCGACCTATCTGCCCCGCGAGTTCGCCAACTGGTTCAGCCTGGCCGCCACGGACGAGTGGCAGACCCGGCAACTCGGTCTGATCGCCGCCCAGTTGCGCACCCCGGACCGGCGACAGTACGCCCTCGTCCTGGCCCGCGACACGGCGAAGACCGACGACCTCTACACCGACGAACAGGCGCGCTACGGCCAGGGGATGCTGCGAAGAGTGGGCTTCACCCCGCTCCCTCAGCGCCGCTACACCCTGACCGGCGGCAAGCCCGAACTCCGCTCGCACGCACAGGAGATCTGCCGGGGCAGCCGGGTCCCCTCCGTCATCTACTTCGCGGGCCGGGTGGAGGACATCGACCCCCTGATGACCCAGCTGGGCACCGAACCGGGCTGCGCCGGGAAGCCCCTGGCCATCCTCACCGGCGACGACCTGTCCAAGGCCGACTTCGCCGACGGCGGCCAGTCCGTCGCGCCGAAGGTCACGCTGTACCACGCGGCCCTCGCGGAGCTGGAGACGGCCGCCGTCAAGACGGGCTTCTACCTGGACGCCACCAAGCACCTGCCGGGGGTGCAGGGTCGCCGCCTGCGCTACGACAGCCCCGCCCTGGCCAGCGGCCAGACCGCCCTCGCCCATGACGCGACCCGCGCCCTGTTCTGGGCGGCCACCCGCGACGACCGGCCGCAGAGCCGCGCCTCGACCTGGGTGAACCTGCGCAGCGTCAAGATCGAGGGCATGGCCACCGGCACCATCGACTTCACCGGCGCCCCGCTCTACGGCGACCGCACCGGGCACAGCATCGTCCTGAAGGAGGTCAGCCGTGTCAAGGACGGCACCTCGAAACCCCGGGTGCTGTGCAAGCGCACCGCGGGGGACACCAAGCGCCTCACCCAGCAGGAGTGCCGGATCCGCTGAGCGCCGCCTCAGCCCTGCTCGGGGGCCAGCCGCAGCGCGATCGAGTTGATGCAGTACCGCTGGTCCGTGGGCGTCGGATACCCCTCGCCCGCGAACACATGCCCGAGGTGGGAGCCGCACCGGGCACACCGCACCTCGGTGCGCACCATGCCGTGCGAGCGGTCCTCGATCAGCTCCACCGCGTCGGTGTCCTTGGGGTCGAAGAAGGACGGCCAGCCGCAGTGGGACTCGAACTTGGTCTCCGAGGTGAACAGGTCCGCGCCGCAGGCACGGCAGGAGTAGACGCCCCGGGTCTTGGTGTCGGTGTACTCACCGGTGAAGGCGGGCTCGGTGGCCGCCTTCCGCAGGACCGCGTACTCGCCCGGGCTCAGCTCCGCGCGCCACTGCTCGTCCGGCTTCTCGACGTCGTACGCCATGAGCTTCCAGCCCCTCAGTTCGACAGACGGTCCAGGATCTGCGGGCCGAGGTCGGTGACGTCGCCCGCTCCCATGGTGAGAACGAGATCACCCGGCTTCGCCATTCCCGCCACGACCGACGGGACGTCCGCCTTGTCGTGCACCGGCGTCACGTCCGCGCCCGCGGCCCGGGCCGCCTCGATGATCAGCTCGCTCGTCACGCCCGGGATCGGGTCCTCGCGGGCCGGGTAGATGTCCAGCACGACGGAGGCGTCCGCGAGGGCGAGGGACTGGCCCATCTCCTTGCCGAGCTCCTGCGTCCGCGAGAAGAGGTGGGGCTGGAAGACGACCAGGATCCGGGCGTCACCGGCCGCGGCGCGCATGGCCTCCAGGTCGGCGGTCATCTCGGTGGGGTGGTGCGCGTAGGAGTCGATGACCTGCACGCCCGCGGCCTCGCCCTTCAGCTGCAGGCGCCGCTTCACGCCCGTGTACGCGGCGATCGCCGGGGCCAGCTCGGCCGCCGGGATACCGAGGGCCGCGCCGGCCGCCAGCGCGGCGACCGCGTTGTGCGCGTAGTGCCGGCCGGGGACGGAGACCGTGAAGGTCAGCTCCTCGCCCTCCAGCACCACGGTGACCTCGCTCTTCAGCCCCTGCGGCACGACCGACAGGATGCGCACGCCGGCGTCCTCGGACTCGCCGTAGGTCACCACACGCACACCGCGCCCGGCGACGAGGCGGGTCAGCTCCCGCGCGCCCTCGTGGTCGGCGGCGATCACCAGCGTGCCGTCCTCGGTGATCCGGTCCACGAACGTCTCGAACGACTCGTAGATCTCGTCCATCGACGCGTAATTGGCGTGGTGGTCGAGTTCGACGTTGAGGACGATCGCGACCTCGGGCGCGTACTTGTGGAAGCTGCGGTCCGACTCGTCCGCCTCGGCGACGAAGATCTCGCCCTCGCCGTGCAGCGCGTTGGAGCCGGGGGCGTCCAGGTCTCCGCCGATCGCGTAGGAGGGCTTGAGGCCCAGCTCGCTCAGCGACACGGCCAGCATCGACGTCGTGGTCGTCTTGCCGTGCGTACCGGCGACGGCGATCGGCCGCAGCCCGTCCATCAGCGCCGCGAGCGCGTCGGACCGGTGCACGACGGGGATGCCGAGCTCGGCGGCCCGGGCCAGCTCGGGGTTGTCCTGCCGGATCGCCGACGACACGACCACACAGCTGGCGTCGTCGGCGAGATGCTCCGCGGCGTGCCCGATGTGCACGGTCGCGCCCAGGGCCCGCAGCGCCTCGGCCGTCGCCGACTCCTTGGCGTCGCTGCCCGCGACCACGGCCCCGCGCTGGGCGAGGATCTTCGCGATCCCCGACATCCCGGCCCCACCGATCCCGATGAAGTGCGGTCGGTCCATGGCGGGAGGAAGGCCGGCTGCCATGCGTGTCTCCAAGTTCGGGTGGCGAGGGTTGGCGGGGCCAAGCCTATTGCGTGCGCAGGGCCGACCTGCCCATCAGGGGCGCGGGGCCGCATCGATATGCGGCTCCGCCGCGTGGGCGCGAACGGCCACGAACGACCCGCACCCGGCAAACCCCGCGATCCACCCTTACGCCTTGCTGTGCGAGAACAGCTTCAGCACCGGGACCCCCACCTTGTGCCGGGCCCGCGACGCCCAGTCCCGGTGGAAGAACTCCTCCACGTAGTGGGGGTCGGTCAGCACGATGACCTCGTCCGCGCCGACCTCCTCCACCAGGGACTTCAGCGCGTCCAGCGGATGGTCCTCGATCAGCCGCCCCTGTGCCGGACTGCCCGAGGCGCGCAACGCGGCGAGGGACACCTCCAGCGCCCGCTGCCCCACGCTGAGCGCCTCTTCACCCTCCGGCGTCTCCCCCTCGCGGACGGCCTCGTCCAGTTCGCCGAGCGCCACGTCGTCGATGGCCCGCAGCAGGCGGTCCGCCTGCTCGCCGCGCGGCTGCAACAGCACCTCGAAGGAGACCTGCTCCTCGCCGTGCAAGGTGGTGACGAACTCCACGTCGGCCGACGTCAGCGCCTTCTCGATCATCAATACGCTGGTGAACACCCGGCGCCCCTTCTGCTCCGGGGGCCCAAGGCCCCACTTCGCCGCAGGCCGGCCGTGCCGGGCCCTGCGGAAACCATCCTGCCCCGTCTGCACACGGGTCCTGCCGGATCCAGTGTGCCCTCCGAAAACCAAACAGAACGGCATATTCCGCCGATGAACGGACCGACGGCGGGTTCACCCCGCTTCGACGGCGTACCGGTCGGCCGGATTTCCCGACCGCCGACACCTTGTACCCCGGGCCCCGCGTTTCAGTACGCGGCTCGGGCGCGCTCGTACCGCGTGAACAGGAAGCCGTCCTCCTCCAGCATCGACACCAGCCCGAAGCGGTGCGGGACGGTGACCGCCGGCCCTCCGGCGATGCGCTGCGCCTGGCCCGCCGTGAGCATCGGGGAGACGGTCAGGCACAGCTCGTCGAGCACGCCGGCCGCGACCATCTGCCCGAGCAGGCGCGGGCCGCCCTCGGTGAGCAGCCGGGTGTGGCCGAGGTCGGCGAGGGCCCGGACGGCCAGGGCGGGGTCCACGCCGATGCCGTCCCCGGCGGTGACCACCCGGGCGCCCGCCTTCTCGGCGGCGGCGACGCGGTCCGCGGCGGCCGCTGCGCCCGTGAGGATCAGGGTGGGAACCAGGGGCGAGGTGAACAGCGGGAGCGAGAAGTCCAGGTCGAGACTGGCCGTGACCACCGCGATCGCCGGTGCGGGCCGCTGCCCGGCCGCCTCCCGCATCGCCGCGAAGTCCTCCCGCGCGCGTGCGGGCCGGTAGCCCTCCTTGCGCACCGTCTCCGCGCCGACGACCACGACGTCGGCCAGCGCCCGCAGCGTGCCGAAGATCCGCATGTCGCTGGCGCTGGAGATGGGCTGCGAACGGCCGTCGTGCTGGGCGGCCCCGTCCAGCGTGGACACCATGTTGGCGCGCAGCCACGGAACCGGTCCCCCGGGCCCGGGCTCCGGATAGGCGTAGGCGGCAGCCAGCTCCTGAAGGCTCCACTCCCGGCCGGCGCCCTCGGCGGACGCGCCGCCCGGCGCCGGAGCTGCTGTTTCATCGGTCACAGGGAACAGACGTCGCATGCCGTGCAGTGTTCCACGCGCCGTAGCATGGTGAACCGTGTCTTCTCCCCTGGCCCCCTCCGGAAGCGGCCCCATAACCGACCCGGCCCCGCTGTCCCTGTGCGCCCGTGAGCCGCACGTACCCGCGGACCGGCTGGTCGCCGAGATGGTGCCGCCGCCGCGGTTCGACTCCGTCCGCTTCAGCACGTACATCCCCGACCCGAACCAGCCCAGCCAGACGGAGGCCGTCGGGGTCCTGGAGCGTTTCGCGTCGGGCCTCGACTCGGGAGGGTCCCCGGGAGCCGGCAAGCGGCGGCTGTTCGGTTTCGGCAGGGCGCCGAAGGCCCCCACCGGCCCGCGCGGCGTCTACCTCGACGGCGGCTACGGCGTCGGCAAGACCCACCTGCTGGCGTCCTTGTGGCACGCCACTCCGGCCGAGCCCGCGCTCAAGGCGTTCGGCACGTTCGTGGAGCTGACCAACCTGGTCGGCGCCCTCGGGTTCCAGCAGACCGTCCGGACGCTGTCCGGGCACCGCCTGCTGTGCATCGACGAGTTCGAGCTCGACGACCCGGGCGACACCGTCCTGGTCTCCACCCTGCTCGGCAAGCTCGTCGACGCGGGTGTGGCGCTCGCCGCCACGTCCAACACGCTGCCCGGCAAGCTCGGCGAGGGCCGGTTCGCCGCGGCAGACTTCCTGCGCGAGATCCAGGGCCTGTCGGCCCACTTCCGCGCCCTGCGCATCGACGGCGAGGACTACCGCCATCGCGGTCTGCCCGAGGCACCGCCGCCGTACTCCGACGAACAGGTGACCCGCGCGGCCCACGCCACCGAGGGCGCCTCCCTTGACGCGTTCTCGCCCCTCCTGGAACACCTGGCCCGCGTCCACCCCAGCCGGTACGGCGCTCTGACCGACGGGATCAAGGCCGTGTGCCTCACGGGTGTGCACCCGGTTCCCGACCAGTCGACGGCCCTCAGGCTGGTCGTCCTCGCGGACCGGCTCTACGACCGCGAGGTGCCGGTGCTCGCCTCGGGTCTGCCCTTCGACCAGCTGTTCAGCGACGAGATGCTGAACGGCGGCTACCGCAAGAAGTACTTTCGGGCCATCTCCCGGCTCACCGCCCTCGCCCGCGACGCGGGTTCACTGGCGGGCCCCCGGTAACCACAGCTCCCATACCACGTCAACCGCCCGGCGAGTAGGGCTTGTTCAAGCCAGCCCACCTGCGGTTTTCAGGCTCTCTTCAGCTTGAAACGTTAAGTTAACCCTGCAAACGACTTTGCAGGGTTAACGTGTTTCTTGACCGGCCGTTGACCAAGTGTTGGCCTGCACTAGACGTGCGAAGCACCGGAAGGGGGGCGCATGTACCGAGGTACGACGGCACGGACCGTGGTTTCGATCCTCGCCGCCGTCCTGCTCGCCCTTCAGTTCTTCGCACCGACCGCGTCCTTCGCATCCGCGCATACGCACAGCCAAGTTGAGGCCAAAGCTCAGCCCGGAACCAAGCCCTCCGGCACGTCTTCGCGCCCCGGCCACAAGTCCCTGGGGAAGGCGCTGCGCGACGAGACGGCGACCTGTCGCGCCGGGCACCACGGGGACCCGACCGGTCCCCTGCGGACCCGCGACCGGTCCCACACCGCGGACCTCGCGCCTTCGGGCCCCGAGCGGCCGCTGCAACGGCACATCCGGCCGACGGGACCCGAACCGGTCAGACCCGGTGCCGCGCACAACCGCACGTCGAGATCCTCGACATCGCACACTCCGGCGGCACTTCAGGTCTTTCGCTGCTGAGCGGCAGAGCAGTTCCCCCCACCCTTGCCATGCCCGTCCGACGCGCCCCCACTGCGCGCCAGGAGGAATCGACACACTCATGCAACCCCTCATCGACAACGCCCGCATCTTCGGACAGCGCCCTGAGGAGTTCGCCCACCTCGCCGAGGGCCAGTCCCCCGACGTCCTGTTCATCACCTGCTCCGACTCCAGGGTCGTACCGGCCCTGATCACCGGCGCCCGCCCCGGCGAGCTCTTCGAGCTGCGCACCGCGGGCAACGTCGTCCCCCCGCACTCCTTCGAGCACCCCACCTCGGAGGCGGCCACGATCGAGTACGCCGTGGAGGTCCTCGGCGTCAAGGACATCGTGGTCTGCGGCCACTCGCACTGCGGCGCCGTGGGCGCGGTGGTACGCGGCGACGACCTCGCCGCCGTACCGGCGGTGCGCGACTGGCTGGCACGCGCCGCCGACGAGCCGGAGTGCTCCGACCCCGCCGACCCGACGGTCGCCGAGGCCGTGCAGAACCACGCCCTCACCCAGGTGCTGCGTCTGCGGTCCTACCCCTGCGTCGAACGCCGGCTGGCGGAGGGCCGTCTCGGCCTGCACGCCTGGTTCTACGAAGTGCACACCGGGATCGTGCGCGAACACCGCGCGGACACCGACTCCTTCGAGAAGCTGTGAGGGCGACCATGGCCAAGTTCCCTTACCTGAAGCAGGACTTCCTCGCCTCGATCGTCGTCTTCCTGGTCGCGGTCCCGCTGTGCGTCGGCGTGGCGGTCGCCTCCGGCGTCCCCGCGGAGCTGGGCCTCATCACCGGCATCGTGGGCGGGCTCGTCACCGGGCTGATGCGCGGCAGCAGCCTTCAGGTGTCCGGGCCGGCCGCCGGGCTCACCGTGCTGGTCTTCGAGGCCGTCAGCCAGTTCGGAGTGGCCACGCTCGGCGTGATCGTGCTGCTCGCAGGCCTGCTCCAGCTCGCCATGGGCTTCCTGGGGATCGGCCGCTGGTTCCGGGCGATATCCGTCTCCGTCGTCGAGGGCATGCTCTGCGGCATCGGACTGGTGATCATCGCCGGGCAGATCTACGCGGCGGCGGGCCTCAAGGCCCCGGAGTCCGGACTCGGCAAGATCGCCGGCCTGCCCGGGATGTTCGCCGACACGCTCGGCAGCACCGAGGCCCTGACCTCCCTCGCGATCGGCGCGGGCACCATCGCCGTCATCGTGCTCTGGAAGAAGCTGCCGAAGGCGGTCCAGACGGTGCCCGGCGCCCTCGCGGCGGTCGTCCTGGCCACGGTCGCCACGCTCGCCTTCAGCCTGCCGGTCGCCACCGTCCAGGTGGAGGGTCTGCTGGGCGTCATCCAGCCGCCCGGGGCCGAGGCCTTCGGCGAACTGGCGAACCCGGCCATCTGGGGCACCATCATCGCCTTCGCACTGATCGCCTCCGCGGAGAGCCTGTTCAGCGCGGCCGCCGTGGACCGGCTGCACGACGGTCCGCGCACCGAGTACAACAAGGAGATGATCGCCCAGGGCGCGGGCAACACCCTGTGCGGTCTGCTCGGCGCGCTGCCGATGACCGCCGTCATCGTGCGCAGCTCCGCCAACGTCAACGCGGGCGCCAAGACCAAGGCCTCCCGGGTGCTGCACGGCGTGTGGCTGCTGCTGTTCGCCGCCGCGATGCCGTGGGCCCTGGCGCTGATCCCGATTCCCGCCCTCGCCGGCATCCTCGTGCACGCCGGCTGGAAGCTGATCCCGTTCGGCCAGATCACGGCGCTGTGGCGGGCCCACAAGGGCGAGGCGCTCATCCTGGTCGTCACCGCCGTGTCGATCGTCGCGGTGAACATGTTCGAGGGTGTGCTCATCGGTCTGGCCCTGTCGGTCGTCAAGACCGCCTGGGAGGCCTCGCACATCAAGCTCGAGATCATCGACAAGGGCGCCGGCCCGATCCAGGCGTACCTGTCCGGCAACGCGACCTTCCTGCGGCTGCCGAAGATCCTCGACAGCCTGGAGAGCCTGCCGCAGGACCGCCCGGTCGAGCTGGACCTCTCAGGTCTGCACCACCTCGACCACGCCTGCCGCACGGCCCTGGAGAACTGGGCCGCACGCCACAGCGCGACGGGCACCGAACCGGTGAAGGTCACGGAGCCCGAGGAGGCCCCGGCGGAGAAGGTCACCGCCGCCTGACCGGCGGACCGGATCACCCACCCCTTGGTCCGGGGCGCGCCGGCTGCGCGCCCCGGACCATGCGCGTCCGCCCCGTTTCGGCCCGATCCCCGGGCATGGCCCCGCGCCCCGGTTGGGGCATATCGTTACAGAAACGGACGGATTCGGACCTCTGAACCGGGAGGTCGGCATGGTCGAAGAACTGGTCGGCGTGGTGGCCGCGGTCGGAGCCGGTGCGCTGGTGTACGTGGCTTCCGCGGCACGGGTCGTCAAGCAGTACGAGCGCGGGGTCGTCTTCCGGCTCGGGCGTCTGCACGGGGACGTGCGGCGGCCCGGGTTCAACCTCGTGATTCCGGCGGTGGACCGGATGCGCAAGGTCAACCTGCAGATCGTGACCATGCCCATCCCGGCCCAGGAGGGCATCACCCGCGACAACGTGACCGTGCGGGTCGACGCCGTCGTCTACTTCAAGGTCGTGGACCCGTCGGCCGCGATCGTCAACGTCGAGGACTACCGCTTCGCCGTGTCGCAGATGGCGCAGACCTCACTGCGCTCGATCATCGGCAAGAGCGAGCTGGACGACCTGCTGTCCAACCGGGAGAAGCTCAACCAGGGCCTGGAACTCATGATCGACAGTCCGGCCGTGGAGTGGGGCGTGACCATCGACCGCGTGGAGATCAAGGACGTCTCCCTGCCGGACACCATGAAGCGCTCCATGGCCCGCCAGGCGGAGGCCGACCGGGAGCGGCGGGCCCGGCTCATCAACGCCGACGCCGAGTACCAGGCCTCCAAGAAGCTGGCCCAGGCCGCCCACCAGATGGCAGACACGCCCTCGGCGCTCCAGCTCCGGCTGCTTCAGACCGTCATGGCGGTGGCGGCGGAGAAGAACTCCACGCTCGTCCTGCCCATTCCGGTGGAGCTTTTGCGGTTCCTGGAGCGGGGCGCGCAGCCCGCGGCGGAGAGGGCGGGACGGCCGCAGGAGGCGGGAGACGCGGAGAGCGCGGGACAGGCGCGAGATGCGGGAGACGCGGAGAGCACGCACCGCGCGCAGCCCACGGACCGCGCGGTGATCGAGGAGCGCGCCGTCGACCTGACGGAGCAAGCCGGGGAAGCCATGGAGCGGCTGCGGCGGGCCGTGGAGCAGTGACGCGCGCTACGCGCGTGGTTCCCGCCGCCCGCACCAGGTGATAGACACAGCGGGATCAAGTTCCTGTCCGCCAGCAGGAAGGTTTCCCCATGACCACATCCGGTCGCTTCGCCACCCGACGTCGGATGCTCGCCGGAACGGGCGCCCTGGGCGTCGGGATCGCGTTCTCCGGCGCTCTTTCCGAACTCTTCGCCGGCACCGCCGCCGCACAGGGCCTCGGCCGCACCGGCTACGGCCCGCTCGTCCCCGACCCGAAGGGCGTCCTCGACCTGCCGGAGGGGTTCCGCTACCGGATCCTCTCCCGCGAGGGGGACGAACTCCGCTCCGGCGAGGGCAAGGTCCCCTCCAACCACGACGGCATGTCGGCCTTCGGGGGCAGAGGAGGCCGGGTCCACCTGGTCCGCAACCACGAGAACCGCGTGAGCGGCAAGGTCCCGGTCCCGACCGTCGAGGGCCTCACCTACGACCCGGCCGGCAAGGGCGGCTGTACGGCGCTGACGCTGGACTCCCGGGGCAGGGTCCAGTCGGAGCGCGTCGCGATCGCCGGCACGGCCGTGAACTGCGCGGGTGGCCCCACTCCTTGGGACACCTGGCTGACCTGCGAGGAGACCGAGGACAAGGCCGGGACCAACGGCTACACCAAGGACCACGGCTTCATCTTCGAGGTGGACCCGGTCGATCCGCACCGCACCGGGGCCGTGCCGCTGACCGCGATGGGCCGCTTCGCGCACGAGGCGATCGCCGTCGATCCCCGGCGGGGCGTGGTGTACGAGACCGAGGACGCCTTCGAGAAGCCCTTCGGCCTCTTCTACCGCTTCCTGCCGAACCGGCCGCTGGGCGGCAGGGGTTCGCTGCGCGCGGGCGGCCGGCTCCAGGCCATGCGGGTGCCCGGTGTGCCGGACCTGTCCTCCATCCAGGACGTCGGCGCCGAGTTCGACCACATCGAGTGGGTGGACGTACCGGACCCGCAGGCCGCGCAGACGCCGATCCGGTTCCAGGACTTCGGGCGCGGGGGCATCACGCACGCGCAGAAGCTGGAGGGCTGCTACTGGGGTGGCCGTTCGGTGTACTTCGTGTCGTCGTTCGCGCGCCGGTCGGACGGTTCGGCCGCCGACCACTTCGGGCAGGTCTGGCGCTACGACCCCGAGCGGTGCCGGCTCACCCTGGTGATCGTCTTCGGCCCGGACACCGATGTGCAGCTGCCGGGCGAGTCGCCGGACAACATCTGCCTGGCGGCCGGCGGCGGCCTCATGGTCTGCGAGGACGGCAACGGCGCCCAGCACGTCTACGGGGTCACCCGGCGCGGCGAGGTCTACGCGATGGCCCGCAACCGGCAGAACATCGGCACCGAGCAGGAGCCCGAGTGGGGCGAGTTCGCCGGGGTGACGTTCTCCCCGGACGGCGAGACCATGTACGTCAACTGCTACACGCCCGGCACCACGTTCGCGGTGACGGGCCCCTGGCGCCGGTGACCGGCGCTCCGCTCCCGACCGGGGCGCCGGGTGCGAAGCCCGGCGCCCCGCCGGACCATCGAGGCACGGGACCGCTGAGGGGGCCCGATGGCACACAAGGACAGCACCTCGTTGCGGGAGCGGTTGCGCCTGCCCGCCGGTGAGCCGGTCGACCTGAGCCGGTACGACGCCGCCGCCACCCCCGCCGGGCCGCACGCCAAGGCGGCGGGCAAGGCCGCCACGGCCCGGACCGGCGAGCGCCTCGCCGTCCTCCAGGAACGGCTGTGGGCGGCCAGCGCCAAGGGCGACCGGCGCCGCGTGCTGCTCGTGCTGCAGGGCATGGACACCAGCGGCAAGGGCGGCACGGTCAAGCACGTCATCGGCCTGCTCAACCCGTCCGGCTGCCGGATCACCGCGTTCAAGGCACCCACCGCCGAGGAGCGCGCGCACCCCTTCCTGTGGCGGGTGGAGAAGGCCCTCCCGACCCCTGGCGAACTGGGCATCTTCGACCGCTCCCACTACGAGGACGTGCTGATCGCCCGCGTCCGGGAGTTGGCGCCCGCGCCCGAGATCGCCCGGCGCTACGAGCAGATCAAACGCTTCGAGCGGTCCCTCACCGGCGACGGGGTGACCCTGGTCAAGTGCTTCCTGCACATCTCCTACGAGGAGCAGCGCCGCCGGCTGCTCAAGCGCCTCGACAACCCGGAGAAGCGCTGGAAGTTCGCCGCTTCCGACATCGACGACCGCGCCCTGTGGCCCGCGTTCCAGGAGGCCTACGAGATCGCCCTGGAGCGCTGCGGCACCTCGAACGCCCCCTGGTACCTGATCCCGGCCGACCACAAGTGGTACCGCAACTGGGCGGTCGGCACGCTGCTCCTGGAGCATTTCGAGGAGCTGGATCCGCGGTACCCGAAGGCGGACTTCGACGTGGCCGAGTGCCGGAAGCAGCTGCTGGAGCAGCCCTGATCCGACCGGTCAGGCCGCGAGCAGGGCGTCGATCTGGCCGACGGCCTCCTTCAGGCCCTCCTCCATGCCCATGGTGACCAGCTGCTCCATCTGCTCACGGGTGTCGAACAGGGAGCGCATCTCCATCCGGGTACCGCCGCCGTGCTCGCGGAGCCGCACCGTCACGGACATGGTCGGCATGTCGTCCTTGGGTTTGCCGTCGTCGTCGGCGAAGCCGTCGGTGAACTCCAGGTCCGTCGGCTCGCCGACCGAGGTGATCCGCCACCAGCCGCGGTGCCGGTCGCCCTCCGGGCCGGTCATGAAGTAGGTGACTTCTCCGCCGGGGGTGAGGTCGTGCTGCTCCACGGTCGCCGGGTAGGTCGGCGGGCCCCACCAGCGCTCCAGCTGCCGGGGGTCGGCCCACAGCCGCCACACCCGCTCGACCGGGGCGGCGAAGTCGGCGATCAGGGTGAGGGTGAGGTGGTCGAGGTCCTTGTCGACACTGGTGACACTCATCGCTCGGGTCCTTCCGTCGTGTCGTTCTCTTCGGGTTCCGGGTTCTCGGCGAGCAGCCGGGCCATCCGGTCCACGCGCCCGCGCCAGGCCGATTCGAGTTCGTCCAGGGCCTGGCGTGCGCGGCCCACCGCGTCGGGGTCGGTGCGCACGAGCTGCTCCCGTCCGCTGCGCTGCTTGGTGACGAGCCCCGCCCGCTCCAGCACCGCGACGTGCTTCTGCACCGCGGCGAAGCTCATCGGGTAGGCCTCGGCCAGCCGGGACACCGACAGCTCCGCCCGCACGCAGCGGCGCAGTATGTCCCGGCGCGTGGTGTCGGCCAGGGCGTGGAACAACCGGTCGACCGTCTCGTCACCCCACTCATCTACAACCATTTGGTTGTACGTTAGCCCGGTCCGCCCCGGCTGTAAAGCGGGCCCGCCCGACACTGAAGCGGACGGACCGGGGTACTCGGCGGCTCATGAGCGAGAAGCAGCAGGTCAGCAGCTCGTACTGGCTTCAGACCGCACCGGACGGCCGCCACCCGGCTCTGACGGAGGACCTGGACGTCGACGTGGCGGTGATCGGCGCCGGGATCGCCGGGCTGAGCACGGCGTGGGAACTGACGCGGGCCGGGCGGAGCGTGGCCGTCCTGGAGGCCGGCCGGGTCGCGGCCGGCGTCACCGGACACACCACCGCCAAGGTCACCGCCTTGCACACGCTCGTCTACGACAAACTGCGGCGCACCCGCGGCCCCGAGGGCGCACGGCTGTACGCGCGGTCCCAGTCGGAGGCGATCGAGCACGCGGCCCGGATCGCCGAGGAACTGGGCGTCGACTGCGAGTGGGAGACGAGGAGCGCCTACACGTACGCCCGTGACGCGAGCCGGGTGGAGGAACTGCGCGCGGAGGCACGGGCCGCGGCCGAGGCGGGGCTGTCCGCCTCGTTCGTGACGGAGACCGGACTGCCCTTCCCGGTGGCGGGCGCGGTCGAGGTCACCGGGCAGGCTCAGTTCCACCCGCGCAAGTACCTGCTGGCACTCGCCGCCGACCTGGTCGAGCGCGGCGGGCGGATCTTCGAGGACACCACCGTCCTCGGCCTGGACGAGGGCGAGCCGTGCAGGCTGTCGACCACGACCGGGGCGACGGTCCGGGCCCGGGACGTCGTTGTCGCGACGCACTACCCGATCTTCGACCGGGCCCTGCTCTTCACCCGCCTCTCCACACGTCGCGAGCTGGTCGTCGCCGGGACGATCCCCGCGGACCAGGACCCGGACGGCATGTTCATCACGCCCGAGGAGGACACCCGCTCGGTGCGCACCGCGCCCCACGAGGGCGGCCGGCGGCTGCTCCTCGTCACCGGTGAGCACTTCACACCGGGCACGAGCGACCCGCGGGCCCGTTTCGAACGCCTCACCGCCTGGGCCACCGGCCACTTCCCGGACCTGGAGGTCAGCCACCGGTGGGCCACCCAGGACACCGAGCCCACGGACACCGTGCCGATGATCGGCCCGCTGCACCCGGGCACCCGGCACGCCTATGTGGCCACCGGCTTCGGCGGCTGGGGCATGACCGGCGGCATCATGGCGGGCCGGCTGCTGACCGCGCAGATCACCGGCGAGGAGTGCGAGTGGAGCGGGCTGTACGACCCGCGCCGGGTCAAACCCGCGCTGCGTGAGGCGCCGACGTTCCTCAAGACACAGGCCAAGGTCGCCGGGCACTTCGTGGGCGACCGGCTGCGGCCTTCCCCGCCGGTGGAGTCCCTGCCCCCCGGCGAGGGCGCGGTGGTCCGGGCCGACGGCCACCGGGTCGCGGTGTACCGGGACGACGACGGCGGGCTGCACGCCGTCTCCGCCCGCTGCACCCACCTGGGCTGCCTGGTCGACTTCAACGCCGCCGAACGCGCCTGGGAGTGCCCCTGCCACGGTTCCCGTTTCGACACGGACGGCAAGGTGATCCAGGGCCCGGCGACCAAGCCCCTGGAACAGCGGGACCTCTGAGGACTCGCCCGGGCCTACGCTGGACGTATGAGCGAGGACGACTACTGCCTGATCGACGCGACCAGGCCGCCCCGCGCGGACGGACCGCCGTACGCGGAGTGCGTGCTGTGCCGGGAGCCGACGGAGTACCCCGAGTCGTACAAGGGCATCACGCTCTGCCCGGCCTGCGAGTGGCAGGAGGCGCAGCGCACGGCCTGTTCAGGGTGATCTGCGGGAGGCCAGCGCACCGGCCAGGGCCAGCGCCCCGGCCGTGACCAGGGCCGCCGCGCCCAGGGGCAGCAGCGGCAGCGGGACGGTGCCCCGCTGCGACCCGGTGACCAGGCCCTGCACGGCCGCCTGGGCCGGTGAGCCGGTGGCCACCAGCGACAGCAGCGCCGCGAGCAGCAGGGCGGGGACCGCGCGGCCCCGCGACCGCAGCAGGGGCCGGCTGGTGAGCGCGCCGACCGCGGTGCCGAGCAGGGCGCAGGCCAGGGTCGCGAGCAGCCCGGCACCGCAGGCGGCGGGGAGCGGCACCCGGGTGCGGTGGTCGGAGGAGACCGGGTCGCTGAGCAGCGTCACGACGAGGGTCGCGAGCGTGCCGAGCGCCGCCGCACCGGCCAGGGCCACCAGCAGACAGGCCACATGAGCCCGCGCGGGCCCGGCGGCCGCCGCGACACAGCCGCGTGCGGCGTCCGGCTCGCCCGTGACACAGATCCGCGCCAGCCAGGCGGCGACGGGCAGCAGGGCGGCGGCCGTGTACCCGAGCGAGTCGAGCACGGGCTGCCCGGCCTGGATGCTGATCGCGAGGAAGGCCGCGTACAGCAGGAAGGGCGGCAGCCAGCGCTGCGAACGCATCAGCAGGGCGGCGTGGTAACGGATCAGGGCGGTCATCGGCGGCTCCTGTGGGCGGCCCGCCGGTCGGCGCACCGGGCGGCGCTCACTCCGACGAATGGTTGCGGGGCTCGGCGGCAGGTCCCCGGTGCCGTAGCCCGGGCGGCCCCCGCCCTGACGGCGGTCGGCGGCGGCTCCCGGCGGCAGTCGGCCGGTGCCGTACCGCGGGCGGTCACGCCTGCCTCGCCGAGGGCCGCGTCTGTGGTGTCACGCTCACGACGTGCCAGGGCGGGCGGGCCGTCAGCAGGGCGCGGAGCAGGACGTCGGAGTGCGGGGCCGGGACGGACAGGCGACAGGCTCCCGGCCCGGTCTCCTCGGCCGAGGAGACCGTCCGGCGCACGGCCTCGGGCAGCCGTCCGTCCGGCGGGCCCTGCACCTCGACGAGCACCTGCGGACCGGAATCGGCCGGAGCCCGTGCCGGCTCCTGCCGGACGACGCCCGCGTCGCGCACGCCGTACGTCGCGTCGGGCAGGCCCGCGAGGCGGCGCGGGTCGTGGTCGACGAAGACCACGGATCCGCCGGCCGCGGTGCGTTCGGCGACCGTTCGCTCCAACTCGGCGCGGGCCTCGGTGTCCAGGCCGGTCCACGCCTCGTCCAGCACCAGCAGCTCCGGCTCGGCCAGCAGGGCCTGCGCGACCGCGACCTTCTGGCTGCTGCCCTTCGACAGCCGGGCCATGGGCGTCTCGGCGTACCCGGCGGCACCCAGGCGCTCCAGCCACTCCCGGGCGGCCCGGGCGGCCGCCGCCCGGCTCAGGCCCTGCACGGTGCCGAGGTGGGTGAGGTAGCCGGCGGCGGTGAAGGGCAGCGCCGGCGGGAACCGCTCGGGGACGTACGCCGTGCGCGCCGGCCGGCCGGTGATCCGGCCCTCGCTCGGCGCGTCGATGCCGGCGAGCAGCCGCAGCAGCGTGGACTTGCCGCTGCCGTTGGCACCCTCGACGCGGACGAGCCGGCCCGGGGCCACCGCCAGGTCGATTCCGCGCAGCACCCAGGGGCCCCGCAGACCATAGCGGCGGCCCGCGTCACGCAGGCACAGGTCGGGTCGCATGCGGCCATCCTGCACGATCTTCCGGCTGGCAGACTGGGTTTCGTGAGCGAAAACCAGACGCCCGTGAGCGAGAGCGACAGCCCCTTCCGATCCGAGCCCTCGGCGCGCGACGAGGCACCGCAGTTCGTGCTGCCGCTGGTCGCGCGGATCGAGCGGGCGGACCCGCCGGCACGCACGGACGCGCTGGAGACGGCCGCGCGGGCGGTGCTGACGATCCTGGCCGACGAGCGGTCGGCCGGCGAGGGCGAGTGGGCCGGGGCGATGCGGGACTGGCAGGACGCCAGGATCCGCAAGGTCGTGCGGCGGGCCCGCGGCGCCGAGTGGCGGCGGGCCGAGGTGCTGCCCGGCATCACGGTCACCGGCAAGGCCGCCGAGGTGCGGGTCTTCCCGCCCGTACCGCTGGACGGCTGGCCCAAGGACCTGGCCAGGCTCCAGGTCTCCGGCACCGACCTGGACGACCCCCAGCCGCCGGTGGACGCGGACCCGTCCGCCCCCGTGCTCTGGCTGAACCCGGACCTCGGCATGTCGGCCGGCAAGGCCATGGCACAGGCCGGCCACGCCGCCCAACTGGCCTGGTGGGAGCTTTCCGACGAGGAGCGGGCCGCCTGGCACGACGCGGGTTTCCCGCTCGCCGTCCGCACGGCCGACCCGGCCCGCTGGTCCGAACTGACCGGCATCGGGCTGCCGTTGGTGCGCGACGCGGGTTTCACGGAGATCGCGCCCGGCTCGTGCACGGTGGTCGCGGACCACCCGGCGCTGCGCCGGGAGCCGCACGGGCCCGGCCGCGCGGCTTCCACCCGTTCGGAGTAGCCGCGGGCGCGCCGGTCCCGGACGAATGCTCCAGTGGGGTTACCAGCCGAACCGACCCCCGGAGTCAGCCATGGCCAGCGCCGCGCCCCCTCCCCCCGCCCCGCCCGCCCCCGATGACCGGACGCCCGGCGGTCCCGGCCCGGGCGGTTCCGGCGACCCGCTGGCGGCCGGTGGTCTCGCTCTCGGCGGCATCCTCATGGTCGTCTACGGCCTGTTCGCGGTGCTCCAGGGCATCGCGGCGATCGCCGGCGACGAGGTGTACACGAGCTTCGGCCAGTACTCGTTCGAGTTCGACCTGACCGCGTGGGGCTGGATCCACGTGATCGTCGGGGTGCTCGTGGTGGCGGCCGGACTCGGCCTGTTCACGGGGGCCGCCTGGGCGCGGGTCGTGAGCGCGGTCGTGGTCGGCCTGGCGCTCATCGCGAACTTCCTCTGGCTGCCGTACCAGCCGTTCTGGTCGATCATCATGATCGTGACCGGTCTGTTCGTCCTCTGGTCGGTGTTCAACTACCGCCCGGCCCGCACGATGTAGGGCACGCCCCCTCGGTCAGGGCGGCGGGCGCCGCTCGCGCTCCGCGACCACCGCGTGCATCCGGCGCGTCAGCGCGGTGGCCGCCGCCGTGAGGAACACGAACGTGTAGACGATCTGGACGACGGTCACCAGGCGGGCCTCCTGCCCGCGCGGGGTGATGTCGCCGTAGCCGACGGTCGCGAGCGTGACGACGGTGAAGTACAGCGCGTCGACCCGGGTGCGCAGGCCGGTGAACTGACCCGGCTGCCGCGCGAGGGCGTAGTACCCGGACGAGAAGACCAGCACGGCCAGGCACATCAGCAGCGAGATCATGATGCCCGACCGGGCCTGGGGCTTCTCCAGCACGATGTCGCGCACGTGGCGCAGCAGCAGTGCTGCGACGAGCGTCAGGCACAGCACGAACAGCGGCCAGCCCAGCCAGGGGCGGTCGTCGCCCAGGCCCTCCAGTGGCAACAGGAAGTAGGCCGTGCCGCCCGCCACGAGCACGGCTCCGGCCCCGATCCGCAGCCGGCGGACGGCGGCCGCTTCGAACTCCTTCTCCCGCTTCCGCGCGGGGTGGTGGGGCTGCTCGCTGCCTTCGGGCATAGGTCCGGTCTACGACGGATCGGGGCGGGACGCGAGCCTTGCGCCTCCGTCGGTGGGGGCGGGGGACGGACCGCCGAACCTCAAATGTTGCTCTGAAGCCGGGCCGTGCGGGGTTCGGGGGCGAGCGGCTGGGCCATACCCCCCTCACGTTCGAGGAACGGGCCGGGTGGAGGAGGGGACGATGGAGCGACTGGGGACGGGCATCGGGTGGCGACCGGAGATCGCGGACGCCGTGGAGCGGATGCCGGGGATCGACTGGGTCGAGGCGGTGGCCGAGAACGTCTGCCCCGGGCATCTGCCCGACTCCCTGCGGCGGCTGCGTGAGCGCGGCGTCACCGTGGTGCCGCACGGCGTCTCGCTCGGCCTCGGCGGCGCGGACCGGCCCGACGCCGGACGGCTGACCGCACTGGCCGAGCGCGCGCAGGCGCTGGGCTCCCCGCTGGTCACCGAGCACATCGCGTTCGTACGGGCGGGTGGGTCGCTGACCGCCTCCCCGCACCTGGAGGCGGGCCATCTGCTGCCCGTGCCCCGGACCCGGGACGCCCTGGACGTCCTGTGCGAGAACGTGCGCATCGCACAGGACGCGCTTCCTGTGCCGCTGGCCGTCGAGAACATCGCCGCGCTGGTCTGCTGGCCGGGCGAGGAGATGACGGAGGGCCAGTTCCTGTACGACCTCGCCGACCGTACGGGGGTCCGCCTCCTCATCGACGTGGCCAACCTGCACACCAACCACGTCAACCGCGGCGAGGACCCGTCCAAGGCCCTCGCCGAGCTGCCCCTGGAGGCCATCGCCTACGTCCACGTCGCCGGCGGCTTCGAACGCGACGGCGTCTGGCACGACAGCCACGCCCACCCCGTCCCGCGGCCGGTCCTCGACATCCTGACGGACCTCGCCTCCCGCGTCTCCCCTCCGGGCGTCCTCCTGGAACGGGACGAGAACTTCCCGGAACCGGCGGAGCTGGAGAGCGAGTTGACCTCGATCCGGCGGGCGGTGGAGGCGGGCGCTGTCGAACGCGTGAAGGCTGAACTCCGCGCGGCCGCCGACGCCACCGCGCGGCAGAGGGGGACGGGGACGGACCGCGGCGAACCGCTGCTCGCGGCAACCGCCGCCGGACGGCGCAAGGCGGCCGAGGGTCACGGCGGTGACCTGCGCGGGGAGACCGGCACCGAGTCGCGGCAAGCGGCCCGGGGCCACGGCGGCCTGCTGCTCGCGACAACCGGTGCCGGATCGCGGGACGCGGCGGTGGCCGAAGGCGACACGGTGCGGCCGGGCGATGAGACCGGCACGGCGGGCGGCGAACCGCTGCTCGCCGCAGCCGGCGCCGGAGCGCGGGCAGCCGATGCGGACGCGAGCCGCGGGGTGCGGCGGGGCGATGAGACCGGGGCGGCCGGGGCGACACGGGGCGCCTCCGGCCGGCCCCACCAAGAGGATGCCGACGGCGCCCGGCAGCGGCTCGGGCTGGCGCAGGCCGCGTTGCTGTCGGCGCTGGTCGCGGGGACGCCCGTGCCGGAGGGGTTCGACCGGGTACGGGTCGGTGTCCAGGCGCGGGCGCTCGCCGCGAAGCGGGCGGACGTCGTGGCGAAGGTCGCGCCCGAGTTGCCGGTGATCCTCGGGGACGGGTACCGCACGGCGTTCCTCGGCTACGCCCAGACCCGCCCGATGACCTCCGGCTACCGGCGTGACGCCCTCACCTTCGCCGAGCACCTGCTGTCCGCCGGGTGCCCGGGGGACGCACGGGCGCGGCGGGAGCTGCGGGAGTGGTGGCTGGAACGGTCGGGCCCGGCACCGCGCTCCCGGCGGCCTGCCCACCGCCTCGCCCGGGCCACGCGCAGGGTGTTGCTGCGGCGTTGACGGGTGAGGGCCCGGCCCGGGCCCTCACCCCCCGTCTCAGTCCTGCCGGGCTCCGGGAGGAGGCCCGCCGCTCATCGCACCGGCCTTGTCCGGCACGGCGTCGCCCGCCGGGGCGTCGCCGCGGCCGTAGTGGTGCGTGGTGAACATGTAGAGCAGGCCGGTGCCCAGCACGACCGCGCCGCAGAGCAGCACGATCCAGTTCTCCCACCACGGCTTCTCCGGAGTGCGGGCCCAGCAGATGTTGACGATGGCGAAGATGCCGTAGGCCAGCGCCCCGATGTTCACCGCCATGCCCCAGCGGCCCAGGGTGAACTCCCCCGCCGCACGCCAGCCCTTGAGCCGGGCGCGCAGCGCCGCCAGGACCACCATCTGGAACGAGGCGTAGATGCCGAGGATCGCGAAGGAGACGATGTTGGTGAGGGCGTCCTCGGAGGCCAGTGAGGCGAAGGCGATGAGCAGCGGCACGGCCGCGGAGACGAACAGCGCCCAGCTGGGCACCGCACGGGCGTGGACGAACCGCCGCAGCAGCCGGTGCCCGACGACCATCTCGTCCCGTGCGTAGGAGTAGATGAGCCGCCCGGCCGCGGCCTGGAGGCTGATCGTGCAGGACAGGAACGAGATCAGCACCACGGCCATGACCAGCCGCGCCCCGGTCTCGCCCATGGCGTCGTACAGCACGTCCACCACCGGGTCGGCCTGTTCCCCGGAGATGACCGCGTTGTAGTCGGTGACCGACAGCAGCAGTGACATGCAGGTGAACGTGGCCGCCGCGCCGCCGATGTAGATGGTGCGGCGCATCGCCTTGGGGATGACCCGGCCCGGGTGCTCGACCTCCTCGGCGGTGTCGCCGCACGCCTCGAAGCCGTAGTACTGGTAGAAGCCGATGATGGCGGCCGCCAGGAACACCGGGAGGTAGGAGCCGTTCCCCTCGGTGCCGTAGGTGTCGAAGATGACCCCGATGTTGTGGTGGCGGTGCGTGGACAGCAGGTAGATGCCGACGACGAGGGCACCGATGAGCTCGCCCGCGAAGCCGATGATGGCGGCCGCCGACAGGGCCTTGGTGCCCATGTAGTTGATGAGGATGGCGACGACGATGAGCACGGCGGTGCACAGCACGGTGGTGTGCACGGTGGGGTCGAAGCCGAAGAGGATGGCGATGTAGGGCCCGGCGCCGTAGGCGACCGAGGTGATGGTCACCAGCAGCGCCCACATGTACACCCAGCCGGTCATCCACGCCCAGCGCTTGCCCCACAGCCGCCGCGCCCACGGGTAGACACCGCCGGCGATGGGGTACTGCGCGACGACCTCGCCGAAGATCAGCGCGACCAGGAACTGACCGCAGCCGGCGAGCACGAACGCCCAGATCATCGGCGGTCCGCCCTCGGCGAGCGCGGTGCCGAAGAGGGTGTAGGTGCTCACCACCGGGGAGAGGTAGGTGAAGCCGAGGGCGAAGTTCGCCCAGGGGCCCATGTCCTTGCGGAACTCGGAGCCCGGCTCCCCCGACGGGACGCCGGACGCCGCTGCGGGAGGTGGCGTTCCGGTCACGGCCGGGACCTCCGTCCCGCGGTGATCAGGTCCGCGGCCCGCTCGGCGGCGAGCAGCACGGTCACCATCGGGTTGATGGTGGGCATCGTCGGGAACACCGACGCGTCGACGATCCGCACGCCCTCGAAGCCGCGCAGTTTCAACTCGGGGTCGCAGACGGCCGCGGGGTCGTCCGCGGCGCCCATGCGGCAGGTGCCGGCCGGGTGGTAGACGGTGTGGGCCGCGCGGCGGCCGTACTCCGACAGGTCGGCGTCGGAGACGACGTCCGGGCCGGGCGCGACCTCGCGGACGAGCCAGTCGCGCAGCGGGTCCGTCGCGGCGACCTCGCGGGCCACCTTCAGACCGTCCACGATGGTGCGCTCGTCGTGGCCCTCGGGGTCGGTGAAGTACCGGAAGTCCAGGGCGGGGTGTTCGGCGGGGTTGTTGCTGCGCAGCCACATCCGGCCGGTGGAGCGGGCCCGCGGCACGTTCGGCGTCATGCAGACCCCGTGCCGCGGTACGGGGTAGCCCAGGCGTTCGGTGTTGACGGTGAACGGCACCTGGTAGAAGTGGAACATCAGGTCGGGGCGCGGCTGGCCCTGGTCGCGGCGCAGGAACAGGCCGGCGTCGGAGTCCATCGCGGAGTTGGGCGGCAGCGGCCCCGCGGTCTCCCAGACGATCACGGACTCGGGGTGGTCCAGGAGGTTCTCCCCGACGCCGGGCAGGTCGGCCCGCACCTTGATGCCCAGGGCGCGCAGGTCGTCGGCCGGTCCGATGCCGGAGAGCATCAGCAGGCGCGGGGTGTCGATGGCGCCCGCGCACAGCAGGAGTTCGCGCTCGGCACGCACGGTGGCGGGTTCGCCGTCGGCGCCCCGGACGGCGACCCGGGTCAGCCGCCCGGACTCGTCGGGAATCAGCCGGTGGGCCCAGGTCTCCAGCTTCAGCGTGAGGTTCGGCCGGTCCAGCACCGGGTGGAGGTAGGCGACGGACGCGGAGGAGCGCAGGTTGCCCTCCGGCTGGTAGGCCAGGGAGAAGAACCCGGTGCCGTCGGCGAAGGGTTCGGCGTTGAAGTCGTCGACGACGGGGACGCCGAGGGCGCGGGAGGCCGCGGTGACGAAGTCCTGGGCGATGGGATTGCGGTCGGCCTCGGCCACCGGGACGATCCGCGTGAGCAGCCGGTCGCGGTAGGGCAGGATCGTCGCCGGGTCCCAGCCGGAGCAGCCGCGGCTGACCCAGTCGTCGAGGTCCTGCGGCAGCGGCAGGAAGCTGATCAGGGTGTTGTGCGAGGAGCAGCCGCCGAGCACGCGGGCCCGGGAGTGCAGGATGTGCGAGTTGCCGCGCGGCTGCTCGACGGTGGTGTAGCCGTAGTCGAACTCCGAGTCGAGCAGGTTGATCCAGTTGCGCAGGCGCAGGATGCGCTCGTCGCCGACATCGCTGGGGCCGCCCTCGATGACGCAGACGCGGCAGTCGGGGTCCTCGCTCAGCCGGGCGGCGAGCACGCAGCCGGCGGTGCCGCCGCCGACGACGACGTAGTCGTAGGCGGACTCGGCGCCGTGCGCGGGAGTGGTGGCCATGCGGTGCCTTTCTTCGGAGGCCGGTGCGCCGCGGGCGGAGGGCCCTTCTTCGATGGCCGGTGTGCCGCGGGCGGACGGCCTTCTTCGGTGCTCGTCGTGGATCGGGCCGGCCGTGGGGTGGTGCCGGTGGGGTGACGCTGGTCAGCCCTTGAACCAGCCGGAGGGGGCGGGGGCGAGGTTCTGGTAGATGTGCTTGGCCTCCTGGTACTCGCGCAGCCCGGTCGGGCCGAGTTCGCGCCCGACGCCGGAGCGGCCGAAGCCGCCCCACTCGGCCTGCGGTACGTAGGGGTGGAAGTCGTTGATCCACACGGTGCCGTGCCGCAGCCGCTGGGCGACGCGCTGGGCGCGGCTCGCATCCGAGGTCCACACGCCGCCGGCCAGGCCGTAGCGGGTGTCGTTGGCCAGCTCCACCGCCTCGTCCTCGGTGCGGAAGCGCTCGACGGTGACCACCGGGCCGAAGACCTCCTCCTGGACGATGCGCATGGACCGGTCGCAGTCGGCGAAGATCGTCGGCAGCAGGAAGAAGCCGCGGCTGAGGGCGGGGTCGTCGGGGCGGGTGCCACCGGTGACGAGCCGGGCGCCCTCCTCCTTGGCGGCGGCGATGTAACCCTCGACCTTCTCCCGGTGCTCGGCGGAGCTGAGCGGGCCGCTCTCGGTGCCCTCCTCCAGCCCGTTGCCGAGCCGGATCGCCCGGGCGCGCTCCGCGTAGGCCTCGACGAACCGGTCGTGCAGGGAGTCCTCGACGAGCAGGCGCGAACCGGCCGAGCAGACCTGCCCGGAGTGCAGGAAGGCGGCGTCGAGGGCGTAGTCGACGGCGGCGTCGAAGTCTGCGTCGGCGAAGACGATGTTGGGGTTCTTGCCGCCCAGTTCCAGGGCGATGTTCCGCGGCCCCTCGGCGGCGGCGGCCATGATGGCCCGGCCGGTGTTCAGGCCGCCGGTGAAGGAGACCAGATCGACGTCGGGGTGGCCGGTCAGGGCCGCGCCGACGGTCGCTCCGGAGCCGAGCACGAGGTTGGCGACGCCGGGCGGGGCTCCGGCCTCCTCGATGAGCCGGATCATGGCGATCGTGGTGAGGGGTGTGGTCTCGCTGGGCTTCAGGACGAAGGTGTTGCCGGCGGCGAGGGCCGGGGCGACCTTCCAGGAGGCCTGCAGCAGTGGGTAGTTCCAGGGGGCGATCAGCGCGCACACGCCGATCGGCTGGTAGACGACGCGGCTGAGGACGTCCGGGCCGACGTCGACGACCCGGCCGCCGTCCTTGCCCGCGAGTTCGGCGTAGTAGCGGAAGGCGTTCGCCACGTCCTCCACGTCGATGCGGGCCTCGGCCAGCGTCTTGCCGGTGTCGAGCGTCTCGGTGCGGGCGATCTCCTCCCGGTCGCGCAGCAACAGGTCGTGGACGCGCAGCAGGAGGTCGGCCCGGCGGCGGGAGCCGGCGTTCGCCCAGTCCTCCTCGGCGAAGGCGCGCCGGGCGGCGCGCACGGCACGGTCGACGTCGGTGGCGTCGGCCTCGTCGACGGTGGTGACGACCGAGGCGTCGTAGGGGTTGACCACTTCACGCCGGCCACCGGCCACCGCCTGCGTCCACACGCCGTCGATGTACAGCTCACCCACCGCGGGCCTCCTTCGCGTCCGGCCGGAGCCCGATCGGCTCGACGGTCAGCAACATGGCCCATCGGGCGGGCGGCGGCCACGGGGCACACCGCCGCGACGACGTCCGGGCGCCCCAGAGGACCCGGGTGGGCTAGTCGCCCGGCTCCGGGCCTGCGCGCCCGAGTGTGCCGGCTGACACCCGGATCACACGCGCGGAGAATCCTGGGCGCTTCCCGCCTTTTCACCCCGGTATGCCACTTCCCCCGCGTCCCGCATTCGTCCCCCACCACCCCGCGAAAAACCATGCATCCCTGTAGGGCAGTTGACTGCCCTCGTCGCCCACGCCGGATTGCACGTTCCCGCCGCCCGCCTACAACCCGCCACCGTGTTGAAGCGGAACGTCACATACCGACAACACTCCGTCCGGATTGTGAACGAGGCATGGTGCTCTCGGGACCGTGTCACATACAAACAACATATGCTTTGGGTTCTTTTCCTGCTGGCGGCCTGGGCCGTGGCCGGCACGGCGTGCACGCGTCTGTGCCTGGCCGCCGTACGCGCCGCGGCCGTGGACTCCGACACCGGCCCGGGTCGTGAACTCACGCTGTACGAGGCCGCGTTCCTCTCCGGCGGCCCCCGCCGGGTCGCCGACGTGACGCTGGTCGCGATGGCCCGTCAGCGCCGGCTGCTCCTGGCGCACACCGGCTGGGCGACGGTCGTCGACCCGCGCGGGCGGGACGAGATGGAGCGGTCGGTGATAGGCGCCATCGGCCCCGAAGGGCAGTCCCGGATCGCGCCGGTGCGGTCCACGGCCGCGACGGCGGAGGCGGTGCGCGGGATCGCCGAGGGGCTGGTGCGCGCTGGGCTCGCGGTGCCGGACAGCGCCCGTACGACAGTCGCGACGGCCGTCCGGCAGGTCCGCGTGGCCGCCGTCGCCGTCCTCGGGCTGGGCGTGGCAGCGCTGCTGACGCCCGCTCCGCCGGACATGCCGCGGCACCTGGTCGCCCTGTGGTTCGCGCTGCCGCTCGCCCTGGCCCTGAGCTGTCTGGCCGTCGCCCGGGTCGAGATCCACCCCTACTCGCGCTGGGCCTCGCCGGCCGGTCAGCGGCTGCTCGGCGCGCTGACCCGGACCGCGGACGGCGCCGCCGACGACCGTACGTACCTCACCTCGGTGGCCGTACGGGGCGTCCGTGCGATCGGCGAACCGGACCTGCGCGCCGCGTTCGCGCACCGCGAGTCGCACGACTGACCCGACCGGGGCGCACAAGGGGCACCCAGCCCGACACCGGCGGACGGTGCTTGCCTTCCTCCCGCGCCGAACGAAACATCCCTTTCGTCGCCACCGTGCACCGAAGGGATACGCATGAGAGCCGCCCTCCTCTACTCGGCCGCCGGGTCCTTGCTGCTGAGCACCCTCGCCGGGGCCCCGGACACCGAGGGCCGGGCGGGGGCGGCGGAGCGTCGCGGCACCGCCGTGGCCGCCGCGCGGGCCAAGGCGGCCGGTGTCGACTTCGGCCCCTGCCCCGACGCGCAGGACCTGCCCGGCAGCATGCGGTGCGGCACGGTGCGCGTCCCGCTGGACTACGCCCGCCCGGACGGCGAGCAGATCGAACTCTCCGTCAGCAGGGCCCGGGCCACCCGGAAGGACCCGCACCACGGCGAGCAGACGGTCGGGCGGCAGGGCGCCCTGGTCTACAACCCGGGCGGGCCGGGCGCCACCGGCCTGTACTTCCCGCTCATCGGCCTGCTCCCCGAGTGGAAGCGGATCGCCGCCGCGTACGACCTGGTCGGCTACGCCCCGCGCGGGGTGGGCCGTTCGGCGCCGTTGTCGTGCACGGACCCGAAGCAGTTCTTCGAGGGGCCCACGCAGGCACCGGCCCACCCCTCGGAGTCGTTCAAGAAGGAACGCATCGCGCGGGCGAAGGCGTACGCGCGCGGCTGCGCCGGGCGCGTGGGCGGCGCGCTGCGGCACTACCACTCGCTCAACAACGCCCGCGACCTCGACGTGCTGCGCGCCGCGCTGGGCGAGGAGCGGCTGACCTTCATGGGCTCGTCGTACGGAACGTACTTCGGTGCCCTGTACGCGACGATGTTCCCCGCGCACGTGCGGCGGATGGTGTTCGACTCGGTGGTCCACCCCGGACCCCACCGGATCTGGTATCGCAACAACCTCGCCCAGTCGGCGGCTTTCGAGCGCCGCTGGGCGGACTTCCGGGCCTGGGTCGCGCGGCACCACGACGTGTACGGGCTGGGCGCGACCGCGCGGGAGGTGCTGCGCAGCTACGAGCGGGCGAGCGCGCGGCTGGCCGCCGAACCGGCGGGCGGGAAGGTCGGACCGGGCCAGTTGCAGAAGGCGTTCCTGCAGGCCGGGTACTACGACGACCAGTGGCCGCACCGCGCGCACGCGCTGTCGGCGTACCTCAAGGGTGACCCGAAGCCCCTGGTCGAGCAGGCGGAACAGCGTCCGGAGGCGGCGGCCGAGGCGGAGAACTCACGCGCGGTGTACCTGGCCGTCGAGTGCAACGACGCCCCCTGGCCCACGGACTGGCCGGTGTGGGACCGGGACAACACCCGGCTCGCGCGGATGGCACCCTTCGAGACCTGGGACAACGCGTGGACGAACCTGCCGTGCGCCTACTGGAAGGCGCCCCGGCAGCGGCCGCTCGAGGTCGGCACCGGGCCGGGCGAGCTGCCGCCGACGCTGATCCTGGCCGCCGAGCGGGACGCCGCGACCCCGTACGACGGCGCGCTCGACCTCCACGGCCGTCTCGCGGGCTCGGTCCTGGTGACGGAGCGGGACGCCGGCGCCCACGGGCTGGCGGGCGGCCCGAACGCCTGCGTCAACGGCCACATGGAGGCGTATCTGCTGGAGGGGCGGCTGCCGGGACGGCGCGCGGAGTGCGCCCCGCGCGCCGAGCCGAAACCGACGGCCCCGGACAAGGCCGGGGCCGGGGCTCGCAGAGGCGTCCGCTGAATCAGGCCAGCGAGGCGACCAGCTCGGCGATGTCCTTGCGGCGGCCCGTGTAGAACGGCACCTCCTCGCGGACGTGCATACGGGCCTCCGAGGCGCGCAGGTGACGCATGAGGTCGACGATGCGGTACAGCTCGTCGGCCTCGAAGGCGAGGATCCACTCGTAGTCGCCGAGGGAGAACGAGGCGACGGTGTTGGCGCGCACGTCGGGGTAGCCGCGGGCCATCTTGCCGTGGTCGGCGAGCATGCGGCGGCGGTCCTCGTCGGGCAGCAGGTACCAGTCGTAGGAGCGCACGAAGGGGTAGACGCTGACGTAGTCGCGGGGCGTCTCGTCGGCGAGGAACGCCGGGATGTGCGCGCGGTTGAACTCGGCGGGGCGGTGCAGCGCCATGTTCGACCAGACGGGCTCCAGGGCGCGGCCCAGCTTCGTCCGGCGGAAGAGGTTGTACGCCTCCTGCAGCGCGTCGCTGGTCTCCGCGTGCCACCAGATCATGAGGTCGGCGTCGGCGCGCAGGCCCGAGACGTCGTACGTGCCGCGGATCGTCACGTCCTTGGCGGCGAGCTGGTCGAACAGCTCCTGGACCTCGTCGGCGTACCCGGCGCGGTCCTCGGGGAGGACGTCCTTCAGCTTGAAGACGGACCAGAGCGTGTAGCGGATGACCTCGTTGAGGTCCTTGGCCAGCTTGCCCTTGTTCGGGATCCTGCCGGACTCGGGGGTAGGGGCGTCGTTGCTCATGGCCTTATTCTCCCGCTCCGCCGTGCAGGCTCTGCACCGGGTGGGCGGTGAGCTGCTCCACACCGCTCAGGTCGCCGTGGACCTGGTCCACGGCCGCGTACGCGCTCGCGATGCAGGCCGGGATGCCCACGCCGTCGTACGCGGCACCGCAGACGGCGAGGCCGGGGAGGCGGGCGACGTGCTCGCGGATGCGGGCCACGCGCGCGTGGTGGCCGACGGGGTACTGGGGCAGGCCGTCGTCCCAGCGGGTGACGCGGGTGGCGACGGGTGTGGCGTCGAGGCCGGTCGCCGCCTTCAGGTCCTGCCGGGAGACGTCGGCCAGCTCGCTGTCGTCGCGCCGGAGGATCTCCGTCTCGCCGTACCGTCCGACGGAGGTGCGCAGGACGACCAGGTCGGGGTTCTCGTCGGCGATCCAGCCCCATTTCTGCGAGGCGAAGGTGGACGCCTTGATGGTGTGTCCGTCGACCGGCGGCACGAGGAAGCCGCTGCCGTCGGGCAGGGCCGTCCCGGCGCGGCGGTAGGCGAGGGTGACCAGGGCCATGGAGGCGTACTCGACGCCGTCGAGCTCGGCGGCGGCCACCGGGTTCTCGGCGCGCAGCAGCCGGGCGGCGGCGGGGGCGGGCGCGGCGACGATCACGGCGTCCGCGAGCCACTCCCGCTCCCCGGAGCGGACGTGCCAGCCGCCCCCGGGAGTGCGGCGCAGCTCGGTGACGGGCGTCCCGGTCAGGATCTCGCCCCCGCGCGCCCGGACCGAGTCGGCCACCGCGAGCGGCAGCGTGCCGATGCCGCCCCGGATGCCCATGAACACCGGGCCGGTCTGCCGGGCCGCGGCGGCCTTGGCCTGGAGCTCGCGGACCCCTTCCGTCAGGGAGGTGTGGGTCCGGGCCACCTGGAAGAGCTGCGGGACGGCCGAGCGCATGGAGATGCGGTACGCGTCGCCCGCGTACACCCCGCCCAGCATGGGCTCCAGCAGGCGGTCGACGACCTCGCGGCCGAGGCGCTCCGCCACGTACTCCCCCACCGCCACGTCGTCGCCGACCTCGGTGCGGGGCAGCTCGGCGTCCCGCCCGATGCGGGCGAGGCCCTCCTCGGAGACCACACCGGCCAGGGCGGACGCGGTTCCGGGCACGCCCATCACATGCCCCTTGGGGAAGGGGCGCAGGGCGCCACGGGTCCAGAGCGAGGCGGTCGCGGTGGCCGGGGGCTGGAGGCGGTCGGCGAGACCCACCTCGCGGGCGAGCGCCACCGCCTCGGGGCGGCGGGCCAGCATCGACTCGGCGCCGAGGTCCACGCGCGCACCCGCGACCTCCCCGGGCAGCAGCTTGCCGCCGACCCGGCCGGAGGCCTCAAGCACGGTCACCCGCGCCCCGCGCTCCAGCAGCCGGTGCGCGGCGGCCAGCCCCGCGATGCCCGCCCCGATGACGACGACCTGCCCTTGAACTTCGCGCATGGCCCCAGCCTCTCAGACCCCACCGACAGCGCCGCCGCGCCCCGGTGTCCTTCACGAGTCCCGACCGTGACCGCATCGGAACCGTCCCGGGCCAAACGTCCGGCCCCGTCCGGGCGTCGAAGAAGCGTCAGCAGAATCGACCCTCGGGGGATCCCGCATGCGCACACGACGATCCGTACGACGCCCCGCCCCGGCCCTGGCCGCACTCCTGCTGGCGGCCGCCCTCGCGCTCACGGGGTGCAGCGCCGGGGACGACGCCTCGGGCGGAAGCAACTCCGCCGCCGACCGCGGGGCGGGCAACAAGGGGGTCTCGGGCGAGGCCGCCCCCGGCGGCACCGGAAGCGGCGCCAAGGCCACGGCGCCGCCGAAGCTCGCCGCGAGCCACATCATCCGCACGGCCTCGCTGACCGTGCAGGTCAAGGACGTCCCGAAGGCACTGGACCAGGCCCGCACCGGCGTGGAGAACGCGGGCGGCTACGTCGGCAACGAGACCACCACCCGGGACTCCGAGGGCCGTGAGCGCACCCGGGTCGTGCTGCGGGTGCCCGTCGAGAAGTACGACGAGGTCCTCGCGGAACTGGAGGGCTCCGGCAAGCTCCTCGACCGCAGCGCGAAGGCCGAGGACGTCACGGACCAGGTCGTGGACGTGGAGAGCCGGATCAAGACGCAGCGCGCCAGCGTGGCCCGGATCCGCGAGCTGATGGACCAGGCCACCAGGCTCAGTGACGTGGTGACCCTGGAGGGCGAGCTGAGCACCCGTCAGGCCGACCTGGAGGCGCTGCTCGCCCGGCAGAAGTCCCTGAAGGACCGCACCAGCCTGGCCACCATCACCCTGTCGCTGTCCGAGACCCCGGTGAAGAAGGCGGCCGAGGACGGCGATCCCGGGTTCGTGGACGCGCTCGCGGGCGGCTGGAACGCCTTCGTGACGATGCTGCGCTGGCTGGCGGTGGCCATCGGCGCGCTCCTGCCGTTCGCGGCGGTGGCCGCGCTGATCGTCCTGCTGTGGCTCCGGGTCGTGCGCCCCCGCCTGCCGCGCCGCCCCGCGCCGGTGTCCGCGACGACCGCGCTCGGCCCGCTGCCGACGGCCCGGCCGGCGCCGGAGTCGACGCACCAGCGGCACCCGGGTGAAGGGGACTGAAGTGCCCTGCTCCCGTAGCGTGTTCGCATGAACATGAGCCGTGCACGGGAGCGACTGGTCGTCATCGGCGGTGACGCCGCGGGTATGTCCGCGGCGTCACAGGCGCGCCGCCTGAAGGGCCCCGGCGAGCTGGAGATCGTGGCGTTCGAACGGGGCCACTTCACGTCGTACTCGGCGTGCGGCATCCCCTACTGGGTCGGCGGCGACGTCACCGACCGGGACGAGCTCGTCGCCCGCACGCCCGAGGAGCACCGCGCCCGGGACATCGACCTGCGCCTGCGCACCGAGGTGACCGAGCTCGACGTGGACGGCCAGCGGGTACGCGCGCGTGACGTCGACTCCGGCGAGGAGTCCTGGACGTCGTACGACAAGCTCGTGATCGCGACCGGCGCCCGGCCGATCCGGCCCGACATGCCGGGGGCCGACGCGGCCGGGGTGCACGGTGTGCAGACGCTGGACGACGGCCAGGCGCTCCTCGACACGCTGGAGGGCACGCGTGGCCGCCGCGCGGTGGTCGTCGGGGCCGGCTACATCGGCGTGGAGATGGCCGAGGCGCTGATCAAGCGCGGCTACGAGGTGACGGTCGTCAACCGCGGCAGCGAGCCCATGTCGACCCTCGACCCCGACATGGGCCGCCTGGTGCACGAGGCCATGGAGGGCCTGGGCATCACGATGGTCAACGACGCCGAGGTCACGAAGATCCTGACCGGTGGCGACGGGCGGGTGCGGGCGGTGGTCACGCAGGACCGCGAGTTCCCGGCGGACGTCGTCGTGCTCGGCATCGGCGTCCACCCCGAGACGACCCTCGCGCGGGCCGCCGGGCTCCCCCTGGGCCCGCACGGCGGTCTCCTCACCGACCGCTCGATGCGGGTGCGCGGCCAGGAGAACGTCTGGGCCGGCGGCGACTGCGTCGAGGTCCTCGACCTGGTCTCGGGCCAGGAGCGGCACATCCCGCTCGGCACGCACGCCAACAAGCACGGCCAGGTCATCGGCACCAACGTCGGCGGCGGCTACGCCACCTTCCCGGGCGTGGTCGGTACGGCGGTCAGCAAGGTCTGCGACCTGGAGATCGCCCGCACGGGCCTGCGCGAGAAGGACGCCCGCCGCGTCGGGCTCCGCTTCGAGTCGGTCACCATCGAGTCGACCAGCCGCGCGGGCTACTACCCGAACGCCTCCCCCATGACGGTCAAGATGCTCGCCGAGCACCGCACGGGCCGCCTCCTCGGCGTCCAGATCGTCGGCCGGGAGGGCGCGGGCAAGCGGGTCGACATCGCGGCGGTCGCCCTCACGGCGGGCATGACGGCAGAACAGATGACCGCCCTGGACCTCGGCTACGCCCCGCCGTTCTCCCCGGTCTGGGACCCGGTCCTGGTGGCGGCCCGCAAGGCGGCGGCGAAGATCCGCGGAACCTCGTAACGGGGCAGGCTTGTCAGGGGCGCGGGACCGTATCGATGTGCGGCTCCGCCGCGTGGGCGCGACAAGCCACCACGCACCCGCACCCCCACGGCGAAGCGGGCTACGCGGTCCCAGCCGTACCGGTGATCCGGTCGATCGCCTGCCGCGCCTGCTCCGCCGGCGGCCGGGACGGCAACGAGGACACCGACGCCGGTGCCGCCGTCACCGCCGGCGGCTGCTCCCCGGCCGGCTTCGCGTGCGAGGCCACCCGGGTCGAGCGCAGCCGGTGGCTCACCGCCTCCTCGAGCGTCACGGGCCGCCTCAACTGGGTCGCCAGCCGCCCGGCGTCCTGGCCGAGGCGGGCCACGTCCTCCCAGGGCAGCCGCACCACCAGCGTCAGCTCCGCCTCCCCGTCGGGCAGGGCGTGCATCGCGGGGGTAACTCGGTCGTTCATCGCCTGTTCCTCACGTCGGCCCCGCGACCCGCCTTCCCCGCGCCGCGGGCGGTTGCCGACTCATACGCACGCCCGTACGGCCGCGTTCACCGAAGCGGCCGACCGGTGGCCGGGCGTCAGCGCGCGGTCAGCGTGTGCACGTGCTCCACGAGCCGCGTCAGGGCGTCCGGGTCCGTGGACGGCATGACGCCGTGACCGAGGTTGAAGACGTGGCCCTCGAGATCCTTCGCCGAGTCCAGTACCTCGCGGGTCCTGGCCTCGACGGCCTCCGTCGGGGCGAACAGCACGGTCGGGTCGAGGTTGCCCTGGAGTGCCTTGCCGGGGCCGACCCGGCGGGCGGCCTCGTCCATCGGGACACGCCAGTCGACGCCCACGACGTCCGCGCCGGCCTCGCCCATGAAGCCGAGCAGCTCGCCGGTGCCGACACCGAAGTGGATGCGCGGCACGCCGTAGCCGGCCACGGCCTCGAAGACCTTCGCCGACGCCGGCAGCACCGAGCGGCGGTAGTCGACGGGGGCCAGCGCACCGGCCCAGGAGTCGAACAGCTGGACCGCCGAGGCGCCCGCCTCGATCTGCACCTTCAGGAACGCGGCGGTGATGTCCGCGAGGCGGTCGAGCAGGTCGGTCCACAGCTCGGGGTCGCCGTACATCATCGCCTTGGCGTTCTCGTACGTGCGGGACGGGCCGCCCTCGACGAGGTAGCTGGCGAGGGTGAAGGGGGCGCCGGCGAAGCCGATGAGGGGCGTGGCGCCGAGCTCGCGGGTGAGCAGGCCGATGGCCTCGGTGACGTAGGAGACGTCCTCGGGGGTCAGGTCGCGCAGCTGCGCCAGGTCCTCCCGGGTGCGGATCGGGCGCTCGACGACCGGGCCGACGCCGGGCTTGATGTCGAGGTCGATGCCGATGGCCTTGAGCGGGACGACGATGTCGCTGAAGTAGATCGCCGCGTCCACGCCGTGCCGGCGCACCGGCTGGAGCGTGATCTCGGTGACCAGGTCGGGCCGCATGCAGGACTCGAGCATCGGGATGCCCTCGCGCACCTTGCGGTACTCCGGCAGTGAGCGCCCGGCCTGCCGCATGAACCACACCGGCGTGTGCGGCACGGGCTCGCGCCGGCAGGCCTTGAGGAAGGCGGAGTCGTATGCGGCGGACGGCTGCTGGGCCCGAGGGGCGTCGTTGGCACTCACGGGGCCAAGTTTCGCACGCCGCCGAACGGCGTGATTCAGCCCCTGGGCAGGCGCGGGGTGTCTAGCCCAGCACCCGGGCTCCTGTCCCCGTAATCTTCCCGCATGGCTGCGGCTCAGGGACGACTGTCGGACGGCGCTGGCGGAATGGACGAAGCGAAGGACACCGAGAACGACCGGCGGGAGGCGGACTCCGCCCCGCTGCCCTTCCGGGCCGCCGTCGACGCGCTCAAGGCGGCGCGGCTGCGGCCCCAGATCGAGGTCGAGCCGACGCCGGCGCCCAAGCGGCTCGCCCCGTACTCCTACGCGCTGGAGGCCGCGGTCGTCGACGGCGACCAGGATCTGGCCGACGGCCGGCTGGTGCTGCTGCACGACCCGGCCGGGCACGACGCCTGGCGGGGCACGTTCCGGCTGGTGACGCTGGTGCGCGCGGAGCTGGAGCCCGAGATGGCGGCGGACCCGCTGCTGCCGGAGGTGTGCTGGTCCTGGCTCACCGGCGCGCTCCAGGCACGCGGGCTGACCTACGGGGAGCCGAGCGGCACGGTCACGCGCGCGAGCTCCCACTACTTCGGCGGGCTCTCCGCGCGTCCGGCCGCATCGCAGATCGAGATCCGTGCGTCGTGGACGCCGCGCGAGGGTCTGGGCGGAGTCCCGGACACGGCGGCGCACCTGGCGGCCTGGTGTGACCTGCTCGCCCAGATCGCGGGGCTGCCCCCGGCCGTTCCCGGAGACGCGTCGGTGGTGACGCTGCCCCAGCGGCGAGGACCGCAGTCCCGCTGAGCCCACCCTGATCGGCCCCTGATCGACCCCTGATCGACCCCTGACCGCCCCGCACTGATCGACCTTGTGCGGGGCGGTCAACCATGTCCGGTCGACGATCACACCTGAGTACCCCTCTTGGCCGAATCACTTTGTCGATACGGCCACTTTCGACCGCGTATCGACTCAGACCGAAACCGTTCGACCTTCGAATGATCGACCGCATGTCCGAATTGCACGGATTGTTATCACCGATTCGTGATCATTCTCTAAAGGCGGACGGGTTCGGTGCCGAAGACGACTGTGACCTTGAAAGCACGGTTCGTCCCGGCTTCACCCCCACGAGCCGGCCCCGTCCCGCACCCCAGGAGGCCTGGTGTCCGTTCTCCTCGAGCAGCCCGCAAGCCTGGTCGCCTACCGCCCGAACAAGCCGACCGCCATGGTGGTCGTGGCCGACCCGCGCGTCCGTTCCACCGTCACCCGCCACCTGTGGGCGCTCGGTGTGCGCGACGTCATCGAGGCCTCGTCCATCGCGGAGGCTCGTCCCCGCATCGGCAACCCCCGCGACATCTGTGTCGCAGACGTCCACCTGCCGGACGGCTCCGGCCTCACACTGCTGTCGGAGACCCGCGCCGCGGGCTGGCCCAACGGCCTCGCCCTCTCCGCCGCCGACGACATCGGCGCCGTGCGCAACGCACTCGCCGGCGGCGTGAAGGGTTACGTCGTCACCGGCACCCGCACCAACGTCGGGCTCCCCACCCGGCCGGGCGCCGCCCCCATCGGCGCCGCCGCCGCGCGACTGCACCGCCGCCCCCCGGGTGCCCCGAGCCACCCGGGCGGCTACCGCGAACTGTCCGGCCGCGAGGTCGAGGTGCTGCGGCTGGTCGCGGAGGGCCAGTCGAACAAGGCGATCGGCGTCTCGATGGGCCTGTCCGCCCTGACCGTCAAGAGCCACCTCGCCCGCATCGCCCGCAAGCTCGGCACGGGCGACCGCGCCGGCATGGTCGCGGTGGCGCTGCGGACCGGGATCATCCACTGACCCGCTCCGCCGTGACCCCGTGTGATCATCCCCTCACGTGACTCGGGACCGGCCGTCGGCCCCGTTCACGTCACTGACGGTTCGTGAACCCGCCGCTTCCCCGACATGACTGGTTTGCGACCCTCGGGCGCCCGTCGACGGAACGTTCCGTCGGCGGGCGCTGTCCATACACGGATACCCTTGACATGTGACCGACGCCCACGACACCGCAGCAGACAGCTCACTGCGAACCACCGGAGGCGCCCCTCCGGACGACGGCGGATCTTCTGCTACGGAGGCGCCGATCCCTCTGCTGGAGCCGCGTGAGGGCATTCCGCCCGTCATCGCGGACGAGGCCGCCCTGGCCCGGGTGATCGCCGCCTTCGAGGCGGGGTCCGGGCCCGTCGCCGTCGACGCCGAGCGCGCGTCCGGCTACCGCTACGGGCAGCGCGCCTACCTCGTGCAGCTGCGCCGCGAGGGCGCCGGAACGGCCCTGATCGACCCCGTGGCCTGCCCTGACCTGTCCGCCCTCGGTGACGCCCTGTCCGGCGTCGAGTGGGTGCTGCACGCCGCCACCCAGGACCTGCCCTGCCTGCGCGAGATAGGCATGGTGCCGACGCGGCTGTTCGACACGGAGCTGGCCGGGCGGCTCGCCGGGTTCCCCCGGGTCGGCCTCGGCGCGATGGTCGAGAGCGTGCTGGGCTTCGTCCTGGAGAAGGGACACTCCGCGGTCGACTGGTCGACCCGGCCCCTGCCCGAGCCCTGGCTGCGCTACGCGGCGCTGGACGTCGAACTGCTCGTCGACCTGCGCGACGCGCTGGAGAAGGAGCTGGACCGGCAGGGCAAGCTGGAGTGGGCCCGCCAGGAGTTCGACGCGATCGCCTCGGCTCCGCCGCCCGAGCCCCGCAAGGACCCGTGGCGGCGTACGTCCGGCATGCACAAGGTGCGCCGGCGGCGGCAGCTGGCCGTCGTACGGGAGCTGTGGCAGACCCGGGACCGGATCGCGCAGCGGCGGGACGTGTCGCCGGGCAAGGTGCTCGGGGACGCGGCCATCGTCGAGGCCGCGCTGGCGGTTCCGGCCAATGTGCACGCGCTGGCGGCGTTGAACGGTTTCGGTCACCGCGTGGGCAAGCGGCAGCTGGAGCAGTGGCAGGCGGCCGTGGACCGGGCGAAGGCGCTGAGCGAGGCGCAGCTGCCGCAGCCGGGGCAGTCGGTGACCGGCCCTCCGCCGCCGCGCGCCTGGGCCGACAAGGACCCCGCGGCCGCGGCGCGCTTGTCCGCGGCCCGGGCCGGGGTGTCGGCGCTGGCCGAGCAGCTGAGCATGCCGCAGGAGAACCTGATCACGCCGGACACGGTGCGGCGGGTGTGCTGGGAGCCTCCGGCGGTGGTCGATGCGGAGTCCGTCGCGGCGGCGCTGGCCGGGCACGGGGCCCGGCCGTGGCAGGTGGAGCAGGTGACCCCCGTGCTCGTGGAGGCGCTGTCCGTCAAGGAGGCCTGACCGCCGTAGGGCTTCGCGTCGTGCGGCGGCGGCGGGTGTGTCGTGGTTGTTCGCGCAGTTTCCCGCGCCCCTGAAAGAAGGGCGTCTACTTCGTGGCACCTCGAGTGAAACCGTTGTAGATGAAGCGCTGGAGGAACAGGAAGACGACCAGGGTGGGGACGATGACCAGGATCGCTCCGGCCGAGATCGTCTCCCAGTGGGCTCCGAAGGGGCCCTTGAAGCGGAACAGCGACGTCGAGATCACGCCAAGATCTTCGGAGGGCATGTAGAGGAAGGGGATGTAGAAGTCGTTGTAGACGGTGATCCCCTTCACGATCACGACCGTCGCGATCGCCGGTTTCAGCAGCGGGAAGATGACCTTGCGGTAGACGGTGAAGGCGTTGGCACCGTCTATGCGGGCCGCCTCGTCCAGGGAGACCGGGATGGACCGCACGAACTGCAGGAAGATGTAGATCGAGACGATGTCCGTGCCCATGTAGAGGGCGATCGGCGCCCACAGACTGTCGAACATGCCGAAGCTGTTGACGATCTGGAAGGTGGCGACCTGCGTGGTCACGCCGGGGACCAGCGCGGCGACCAGGAAGGCGGCCAGGACCGCCTTGCGGAAGCGGAACCGGAAGCGGTCGATGGCGTAGGCCGTCATCGAGCCGATGAGGACCGTGCCGCCGATGGCGACGACCAGGATGATCGCCGTGTTGCCGAAGGCCGAGAGCATCCGGCCGTCCTGGAACGCCGTCACATAGTTGTGGAAGTTGAACGGGTTGTCGGGCAGCGCGAGCGCTCCGCTGCCGTCGGCCATCTCCCGCTCGGACTTGAGGGACGTCAGGAACACCGCGGCGAGCGGGAGCAGGACCACCGCGGTCGCGGCGATCAGCGACAGGTACACAAGGACACGGGTCACCGCGCGGCGGGTCATACGAGGTCCACCTTGTCGTCGGGGGCGAGGCGCCGCTGCACCCATGTCACCGCAAGGACGATCAGCAGCAGCACGACCGCGGCCGCCGAGGCGAGACCCGTCTTGTTGAACTGGAACGCCAGCTTCACGGTCTGGATCACGAACGTCTCGGTGCCGGTCGCGCCGCCCGTCATGATGTACGGGATCTCGAAGACCGACAGGGAGCCCGAGATCGAGAGGATCACGGTGAGGGACAGCACCGGTTTGATGCCCGGCGCGATGATGTACCGGAACTGGTGCCAGCGGTTCGCGCCGTCCAGTTCGGCCGCCTCGTACAGCTCCCCGGGGATCGACTGGATCGCGCCGAGGAAGAGCACGAAGTTCAGGCCCAGGTAGCGCCAGACGGAGACGCCGGCCAGGGAGGTGTTCGCCGACTCCGGGGTGCCGAGCCAGGCCCGGTCCGTCTCCGCGCCGAACAGGCTCAGCACCGAGTCGAGGGTGCCGCCGTCCTGGAAGAAGTAGAGGAAGACGAACCCGATCGCCACCCCGTTGATCAGGTACGGGAAGAACAGCACGCCCTTGAAGAAGTTCCGGAAGCGGACATTGAAGCTGAGGATCGTGGCGAAGTAGAGCGCGGCGACGATCTGGACGACGGAGGCCGCCAGATAGTAGCCACTGACCCAGAAGACCTCGAACAGCTCGGAGCGGGTGAAGAGTTCGGCGTAGTTCTCGGCGCCCGTGTAGTTCAGTTCGGGGCTCACTCCGTCCCAGTCGGTGAAGCTGTACGCGACCATGTTGGCGATCGGCGCGTAGGTGAAGACGATCAGGAGAGTGAGCGGGGCGAGCAGGAAGAGCCAGGGGGTGGCCCCGCGCCACAGGCGTGCCGGGCGCGGGGCGGGGGCCGGGGCGGGGGCGGCGGTCGCCTTCGCGGCGGCCTCGACGGCCGCCGTCTCGGTGGTGCCCGTCATCAGGAGCCCAGCGACTTCTGCGTCTCGGTCCACTTCTTCCCGAGGCCGTCCAGGAAGTCGTCCGGGTCGCCCTTCCGGGCGCCGCGGGCCATGTCGACGAGTTCCTGGCGGTAGTCGGGCTTGTTGATGCCGACCTCGGACTGGTTGTCGATGCTTTTCACCTCGGCGCCCTTGCTGTCGTCGAGTTCGAGGAGCTTGACGCCCGCCTCCTCGTACGGCTTCAGGACACCGGGCAGCGGAGCGTCCTTGAGCGGGGACAGCGCCAGGTTGTCCTTCGCGTAGCCCGACTTGTCGGTGAACCAGTCGATCCAGGCGCGGGCGGCCTCCTTGTGTGAGGAGTTGACGTTGACGGCCTGGTTGTAGTCGGGAGACGTCACCGCGCAGAACGTGCCGTCCTTCTGGGCGGGGAAGGGCATGAACCCGATGTCGTCCGGGTCGGTGCCGGCCTGCTTCGCCGCACCCTGCATCTGGATGACCGCCCAGGAACCGAGCCACATGGTGGCGATCTCGCCCTTGGCCAGCTTGGGCTTGGACGCCTCCCAGTTGGTGGTCGTCGGGTCCTTCTCGACGAGCCCCTCGCGCACGATGTCGTACAGCAGGGTGTCCGCCACGCGCAGGTCGGCGCCCTCGGCCCAGGGGTTGCCCTCGGCGAGCCTGGTGGTGGCCTGCTCGTCACAGCCGACCGAGCCGTTGACGCCCGTCCACTGGCTGAGCGGCCACTTGTCCTTGAAGTTGGTGTAGTAGGGGATCGCGTCGGTCTTCGACTTGATCGCCTTGAGGCCGGCGAGGAACTCGGCCGGTGTGGTGGGCCATTCGGTGACCCCGGCCTGACTCCACACCTTCTTGTTGTAGATGAACCCCGGAAGGGCGCCGAGCGGGCTCTGGCCGTAGACCTTGCCGTCGACCGTCGTGAAGTCGGTGAAGCGGTACTTCTTGCTCCGCTCGGCCTCGCTGCCCAGCGAGGCGAAGAACCTGGGGTAGTCCTTCTTCTCGATCACCGAGGGGATCATCAGGACGTCGCCGTAGTTCTCCGTGTTCATACGGATCTTGACTTCGCCCTCGTAGTCGGTGATGCCGTCGAACTCGACCTTCACCTTGGGGTACGTCCTGTTGAACTCGGCGGCGTACTTCTTCATCGTCCCGTCCTGCACGAGGTCGGTGCGGTGGGTGAGGACGGTGATGGTCCCGCTGACCTCGGCGGGATCGTCGGGTGCCTCGGCGTCGGCGCCCTTGGCGGAGCCTCCGGTGCCGGTGCAGCCGGAGGCCAGCAGGGCTGCGCCCACGGCGAGGGCGAGGAGGGTACGGCGGTTCATGTGCGTCAGCTCCGTTCGCGGAGGGGAACTCGGGACGGACGAGCACGTGCGGTATGGCTGGTTCGGAACTCTGACAGCGTGCACTCAACCGGTAAAGTCCCAATCCCGCCAACGATGCGAAACCGACACACGACTCTTCACTGAACCGGTTAAGGGAGTGCGCATGCTGGAGGCCACACCGCTCGGCGACGGATGGATCCTGCGGCACGACTCGGACGGGCTGCAGGCCACCGTGCCGGGGTGCGTGCACACCGACCTGATGGCGGCCGGGGTGATCCCGGACCCGTTCCTCGGCCGGAACGAGACCGAGGTGGCCTGGGTGGGGCGCCGCGACTGGACCTACGAGCGGCAGCTCGGGGGCTCGTCCGCGCAGGAGCAGACCGACCTGGTCTTCGACGGGCTCGACACCGTCGCCGAGATCTCCCTGGACGGGCGGCTGCTGGGGAAGGTGCGCAACATGCACCGCTCGTACCGGTTCGATGTGACGGGCCTGTCCGGGCGGCTCTCCGTGCGGTTCGTCTCGGCGTACGCGGAGGCGGAGGCCGTACGGGGCCGGGTGGGTGAGCGGCCGGCCGCCTATGCGGAGCCCTACCAGTACCTGCGCAAGATGGCCTGCTCCTTCGGCTGGGACTGGGGGCCCACCCTGGTGACGGCCGGGATCTGGCGGCCGGTGCGCCTGGAGCACTGGTCGACGGCGCGGATCGCCCGGGTCCGCCCCCTGGTGACCGTCGAGGAGGGCGCCGGGGTCGTCGAGCTGGCCGTCGACGTCGAGCGGAGCCGGGTCGAGGCACCGCTCGCCGTGGAGGCGACCGTCGCGGGGGTACGGGCCCGGGCCGAGATCGAGGGGGCGGGCGGGGCCGTACGGCTGCGGGTGCCGGACGCGGAGCTGTGGTGGCCGCGCGGCTACGGCGAACAGCCCCTGTACGACGTCGAGTTGAAGCTGCTGCACGGCGAGGACGCGCTGGACGTGTGGCGGCGGCGGATCGGCTTCCGGACCGTGGAGCTGGACCGCGGGCCCGACGCGCACGGCACCGGCTTCACCCTCGTCGTCAACGGCGAGCGGCTCTTCGCGCGGGGCGTCAACTGGATCCCCGACGACGTCTTCCCCTCCCGGATCACCCGCGAGCGCTACCGGGAGCGGCTGGAGCAGGCGGCCGGCGCGGGAGTGGATCTCGTACGGATCTGGGGCGGCGGGATCTACGAGAGCGAGGACTTCTACGACGCCTGCGACGAGCTCGGGCTGCTGGTCTGGCAGGACTTCCCGTTCGCCTGCGCGGCCTACCCGGAGGAGCAGCCGCTGCGCGGCGAGGTGGAGGCCGAGGCGCGGGAGAACGTCGTACGGCTGATGCCGCATCCGTCGCTCGTGCTGTGGAACGGCAACAACGAGAACCTGTGGGGCTTCAGGGACTGGGGGTGGGAGCCGCGGCTGGCCGGGGACTCCTGGGGCGAGGGCTACTACCTGGGCGTGCTGCCGCGCGTGGTGGCCGAGCTGGACCCGACCCGGCCGTACACGGCGGGCAGCCCCTGGTCGGGGTCGTGGGACCACCATCCGAACGACCCGGCGCACGGCACCCACCACTCGTGGGAGGTGTGGAACCGGGAGGACTACGCGGACTACCGGCTGAGCGTGCCGCGCTTCGTCGCCGAGTTCGGCTGGCAGGCGCCGCCCGCGTACACCACGCTGCGCCGGGCCCTGCCCGGGCAGGAGCTCGCGCCGGACTCCCCCGGCATGCTGCACCACCAGAAGGCCGACGACGGCAACGGCAAACTGGAGCGGGGGCTCGAGCGGCATTTCGCCGTGCCGGAGGGCGACTTCGACCGTTGGCACTACCTGATGCAGCTCAACCAGGCGCGGGCGGTCGCGGCCGGGATCGAGCACTGGCGTGCGCACTGGCCGGTGTGCGCGGGCACGATCGTCTGGCAGCTCAACGACTGCTGGCCGGTGACGTCCTGGGCGGCGATCGACGGGGACGGCCGGGAGAAGCCGCTGTACCACGAGCTGAGGCGGCTGTACGCGGACCGGCTGCTGACGATCCTGGCGGGGGACGACGGGGTGGAGCTGGCCGCCGTGAACCAGGCGGCCGGGGACTGGACGGGGGCGCTCACCCTGCGGCGGATGTCCGTGGCGGGCGAGGTGCTGGGCCGGACGGGTGTGAGGTTCACGGCCGGGGCACGGGCCGTGGCCCGGATCGAGGTGCCGCGCGAGCTGACGCCCGTCGGGCCGAAGGAGTATCTGGTCGCCGACGTGTGGGGGTCCCCCCGCTCGAGCGAAGCCGAGAGTGCGGGAGGGCTGCGGGCGATGCACTTCCCGCTGCCCGACCGTGAAGTCTCCTACCCAGAGCCCGAGTTCGATGTCGCGCTCGCTCCGGGCGGGATCACCGTGACCGCCCGCACCCTGGTCCGGGACCTGCTGCTCCAGGCCGACCGGCTGGAGCCGGGGGCGCGGGCCGACCGGGGGCTGGTCACCCTGCTGCCGGGCGAAGAGGTGACCATCGGGGTGCGCGGCTGGAAGACTCCGGACGCGGAGACCGCCCGCTCGGCCCTGTACTGCGTGGAGCCCACCCGATGACGGCAACGCCACCCCCTCGCGTCACCATCAAGGACGTCGCCGCGCGCGCCGGTGTGTCCAAGGGTGCCGTGTCCCTCGCCTTCAACCACAAGCCCGGGCTCTCGGGAGCGACCCGGGACCGGATCTTCCGGGCGGCGCGCGAACTGGGCTGGGCGCCGAGCCTCACGGCGCGGACCCTGGCCGGATCGCGGGTGGACGTGGTGGGCCTGGCGGTGTGCCGGCCGGCGCGGGTCCTGGGGCTCGAACCCTGGTACATGGAGTTCGTCTCCGGCGTGGAGAGCGTGCTGGCCGAGCACTCCAGCTCGCTGCTGCTGAGGCTGGTGCGGAACATGGACGAGGAGGTGGGGGTCCAGGAGGCGTGGTGGCGGGCGCGGCAGATCGGCGGGTCGATCCTCGTCGACTTCCGCGCGGACGATCCGCGGGCGGCCATGGCGCAGCGCCTCGGGATGCCGGCGGTCGCCGTCGGGCATCCCTCGCTCACCGGGGGGCTCACGTCGGTGTGGACGGACGACGCCACGGCCGTGAGGGAGGCGGTGCGGTATCTGGCCGCCCTCGGGCACCGTCGGATCGCCCGGGTGGGCGGGGCGGCGGACCTCGGACACACGGCGATCCGGACGGCGGCCTTCGACGAGGCGGCGGGGGCGCTGGCGCTGGCCGGGGCGTGGCAGGTCGCGACGGACTTCTCGGGGGACGCGGGGGCGCGGGCGACGCGGTCGCTGCTGACCGCGGCGCAGGCCGACCGGCCGACCGCCATCGTGTACGACAACGACATCATGGCGGTCGCGGGGCTGGCGGTGGCGGCGGAGATGGGGCTGCGGGTGCCGGAGGACGTGTCGCTGCTTGCCTGGGACGACTCGCAGCTGTGCCAGCTGACGCACCCGACGCTGTCGGCTATGAGCCATGACGTGCACGGGTTTGGAGCGGAGGTGGCCAGGACGCTGTTCTCGGTGATCACCGGGGGTGAGGGTGGGTCGCATCCTGTGCCGACTCCTGTGCTGACGCCTCGGGGGTCCACTGCGCCGCCTCGGTAGGGGCCCGTACGGGGGTGCGGGCCGTGTGTGGTTGCTCGCGCAGTTCCCCGCGCCCCTGAAAAGCAGGGCGCTGCCCTCATGGGGTGTGACCTTCACCGCTCCGCCTGTCAGGGGTGTGCAGTCACGTTACTCATAAGTAGCATGGGCCTGAGCGCGCGCTCAGCGCATCGCAGCAGCAATGCAGATCCTGACCCTGGAGGAGAGCCATCGTGCCTCGTACCGTCAGGGACGTCGTCTTCGTCGACGGCGTCCGCACCCCGTTCGGCAAGGCGGGCCCGAAGGGCATCTACCACGAGACCCGTGCCGACGACCTCGTCGTGAAGGCGATCCGGGAGCTGCTGCGCCGCAACCCCGGACTCGACCCGAAGAAGATCGACGAGGTCGCCATCGCCGCGACCACGCAGATCGGTGACCAGGGCCTGACCATCGGCCGCACCGCCGGGATCCTCGCGGGTCTCCCGCAGTCCGTGCCGGGCTACTCCATCGACCGCATGTGCGCCGGCGCCCTGACCGCCGTCACCTCGGTCGCCGGTTCCGTCGCCTTCGGCGCCTACGACATCGCCATCGCGGGCGGTGTCGAGCACATGGGCCGCCACCCCATGGGCGAGGGCGTGGACCCGAACCCGCGGTTCGTCTCCGAGAAGCTGGTCGACGAGTCGGCCCTCTTCATGGGCATGACCGCGGAGAACCTCCACGACCGCTACCCGCAGATCACCAAGCAGCGCGCCGACGAGTACGCCGTGCGCTCCCAGGAGAAGGCCGCCAAGGCGTACGCCAACGGCAAGATCCAGGCCGACCTGGTGCCGGTCTCGGTACGCCGGACCTCCCCCGAGGCCGGTGAGACGGGCTGGGGCCTGGTCACCGCCGACGAGCCGATGCGCCCGGGCACCACCCTGGAGAACCTCTCCGGTCTGAAGACCCCGTTCCGTGTGCACGGCCGGGTCACCGCCGGTAACGCGGCCGGTCTGAACGACGGCGCCACCGCCTCGCTCATCGCCTCCGAGGACTTCGCGCGGGAACACGACCTCCCCGTGAAGATGCGCCTGGTCTCCTACTCCTTCGCGGGTGTCGAGCCGGAGGTCATGGGCTACGGCCCGATCCCGGCGACGGAGAAGGCGCTGGCCCAGGCCGGCCTGTCGATCTCCGACATCGGCCTGTTCGAGATCAACGAGGCCTTCGCCGTCCAGGTCCTGGCCTTCCTGGACCACTACGGCATCGCCGACGACGACGAGCGCGTCAACCAGTACGGCGGCGCCATCGCCTTCGGCCACCCGCTCGCCTCCTCCGGCGTCCGCCTGATGACGCAGCTGGCCCGCCAGTTCGAGGAGCAGCCGCACGTCCGCTACGGCCTGACCACCATGTGCGTCGGCTTCGGCATGGGCGCGACGGTCATCTGGGAGAACCCGCACTTCGAGGGGGACAAGTGAGCACCACCGCCGAGCTTCTGAAGCAGGCTTCCGAGCTGTTCCCGGACGAGGTCGTCACAGTTGCGCACGTGCGCCACTTCGACCTCCCCCTGGGTGCCGGGCGCTTCGCCCTGATCACCCTGGACAACGGCCACGACCACACCAAGCCGACCACCTTCGGCCCGGCCTCGCTGGCGAACCTGAACGCCGCGATCGACCAGGTCGAGAAGGAGGCGGCGGACGGCGAGATCACCGGCGTCGGCATCACCGGCAAGCCGTTCATCTTCGCGGTCGGCGCCGACCTCAAGGGTGTGGAGATCCTCAAGGAGTACGAGCACGCGCTCGCCATCGGCAAGGGCGGCCACGAGGTCTTCAAGCGGCTCTCCAAGCTGGCCGTGCCGACCTTCGCGTACTACAACGGCGCCGCGATGGGCGGCGGTGTCGAGGTCGGTCTGCACTGCACCTACCGCACCGTCTCCGCGGCCCTCCCGGCGTTCTCGCTGCCCGAGGTCTTCCTCGGCCTGGTGCCCGGCTGGGGCGGCTGCACGCTGCTGCCGAACCTGATCGGCCCCGAGAAGGCCGTCTCGGTGATCATCGAGAACAGCCTCAACCAGAACAAGCAGCTCAAGGGCAGCCAGGTCTTCGAGCTCGGGATCGCCGACGCGATCTTCGAGGGCGCGGACTTCCTGGAGCAGTCGCTGATCTGGACCGCCGCCGTCCTCAAGGGCGAGCTGGAGATCGAGCGCCCGGTGATCGACCGCGGCGAGGGCTGGGACCAGGCCGTCGCCAAGGGCCGTTTCATCGCCGACTCCAAGGTGCATGGCGCCGCCCCGGCCGCCTACCGCGCCCTGGACATCATCGCCGCCGCCAAGAACGGCGACCTCCAGCAGGGCTACGACGCCGAGGACAAGGCCCTCGCCGACCTCATCATGGGCGGCGAACTGCGCTCCGGCATCTACGCCTTCAACCTGGTGCAGAAGCGCGGCAAGCGCCCCGCCGGCGCCCCGGACAAGTCCCTGGCCCGCCCGGTCACCAAGGTCGGTGTCGTCGGTGCCGGTCTGATGGCCAGCCAGCTCGCGCTGCTGTTCCTGCGCCGCCTCGAGGTGCCGGTCGTGCTGACCGACATCGACCAGGAGCGCGTCGACAAGGGTGTGGGCTACGTCCACGCCGAGATCGACAAGCTGCTCGGCAAGGGCCGCATCAACCAGGACAAGGCCAACCGCCTCAAGGCGCTGGTCTCCGGTGTGCTGGACAAGGCCGAGGGCTTCGCGGACGCCGACTTCATCATCGAGGCGGTCTTCGAGGAGATCGGCGTCAAGCAGCAGGTGTTCGCGGAGGTCGAGGCGGTCGCCCCGGCGCACGCCATCTTCGCGACGAACACCTCCTCCCTCTCCGTCTCGGAGATGGCGTCGAAGCTGCAGCACCCCGAGCGGGTCGTCGGCTTCCACTTCTTCAACCCGGTCGCGGTCCTGCCGCTGCTGGAGATCGTCCGCGGCGAGAAGACCGACGACGCCTCTCTGGCCACGGCCTTCGCCGTCGCCAAGAAGCTGAAGAAGACCGCGGTCCTCACCAAGGACGCCCCGGCGTTCGTCGTGAACCGCATCCTGACCCGCTTCATGGGCGAGATCCAGAACATCATCGACGAGGGCACCCCCGTCGAGGTCGCCGAGAAGGGCGTCGAGCCGCTCGGTCTGCCGATGTCGCCGCTGGTCCTGCTGGAGCTGGTCGGCCCGGCGATCGGCCTGCACGTCTCGGAAACCCTCAACAGGGCGTTCCCGGACCGCTTCACGGTCTCCCCGAACCTCAAGGCGGTCGTCGAGGCGGGCAAGCGCGGCTTCTACGTCTACGACAGCGGCAAGCCGGAGCTCGACCCGGAGGTCGCCGCGCTGCTGAAGCAGGGCGACACCGTCCTGACGGAGGAGCAGGTGCGCGAGCGCGTGCTCGACGCGGTGGCGCAGGAGATCGGCATCATGCTCGACGAGGGCGTCGTCGCCGAGGCGCAGGACATCGACCTGTGCCTCATCACGGGCGCCGGCTGGCCGTTCCACCTGGGCGGCATCACGCCGTACCTGGACCGCGAGGGTGTCTCCGAGCGCGTGAACGGCAAGAGGTTCCTGGCGCAGGGCGTCGCGAGCGTCCCGGCGTGACTCTCCCGGTGGGGTGAGTGAGGAAGGGCCTCCGCGGTGCGCGGAGGCCCTCTTCTCATGTGCCGGGCTGTTCGGCGGCTTCCAGCCGTGTCCTGAGCTCGGCGTTCTCCACTTCCAGCACGGCGATGCGTTTACGGGCGAAGTACAGCTCCAGCACGGCATCCTGGAACTCCGCGACGAGCTGCTCGGGTGTCAGTTCCATCGCACCCGCCCTAGGCCTGGGCCAAGAGGGTGACCTTGCCGTTGCCACCCTTCCAGTACAGGGCGCCGCCGCGGGAGAAGAGGGAGCCGCCGCCCTGCTCCTTGGCCGGTTCGGCGGGGACGTCGTCGAGGCGCGCCGCGCCGTCGAGCCGCGTCGTGCCCTCGACGAGCAGGGCGGGAGCCTCGGACCGCTGGACCACGTGGAGCTGGCCGCCGGGCGTGGCTCCGATGCCGATGCCTATGCCGGTGCGTCCGCTCCCCTTGACGACGAAGTCCTCCAGGCCGGGATTGTTGCGCAGCACGATCAGCGCGCCCTTGGTCGGGGCGTCGGTCGCGGTGACAAAGATGCCCTGGGCGGCCGTCCCCTTCGTCCTGAGGTCGATGGAGACCCCCGAGGCGCCGTGGTCCGACCCGTCGGCGTACCCGTTGTGGGTGATCTTCAATGTGCCGCGCTGGGCCCGCTCGGCGCCGCTGAGGTACATCGCGGACGACTCCGGGTTGACCGACGTCACGTTCAACGCCGCCTTGTCGCCGGACGTGGCCGCGTAGTTGATCTTCACGGCGTACTCGGTCGGCGACGCGCCGTAGAACGCGGCCGGGGCGGCGTACTGGGTGTAGCCGTCGTCGGCCGCCGCCTCCGATCCGGTGGCGACGGTCACCGCGCCCGCGGTGAAGGCGCCGAGGAACAGTCTTCGTCCCACTGCCATCTGAACTCCTTTTGTCTGCAGGTGCCGTGCGAGGTCGATGCACGGGGGCCGAGCCGGGCCATCCTAGAGTGATCATTCAGTGAAGATCACGAGAAGGCCGCGTGCAGACCCGCACGGCTCCGCTCAGAGCTCCTGCCACGCGGTGAGCGCCAGCCCCGGTTCGTCCTTGCGGCGGGCGAACAGGAGCGCCCCGGTGAGCGAAGAGGCACTGGCGGCGACGACCTGGTCGTGCTCGTCGAGCGCCACCGACACGACGGCGTCGGCAGGCAGCTGAGGGCCGGACTCGGTCCACCAGGCACCGGCCGACTCCTGCTCGGTCGGATACGCGGCGAAGGCGACCCGGCCGCTCGCCGACCGCTGGGCGAGCACGGTGCAGTCGTAGCCCTCGATGACACACCGGACGGCGGAGACGGGCCCCGGGCCGGCGGAGGGCAGCAGGGTCACCGGCTTCTCACCGGGGCGCCAGGCGCACAGATCGCCGGAGCCGTCGGTGAAGAAAAGGGTGGTGTGCTCGGCGGACGTGGCGAGCGCGCGCAGGGTGCCCGGACGCACGGGAGCGTCGACGCCCTCGGCCCGCACCGGCTTCTTGCCGTCCGACTCCTGCCGCCAGCGCAGAATCCCGCCGGGCACGGAGGCGTACAGCTCGACCAGCCCCGACTCGCCCGTGACGGCGGCCAACTCCCCCTCGACGTCATGCCCTTCGAGGTCCAGCCAGCCTCCCCAGCCACCCTTCACCTTCTGGTTGCGCAGGCTGACTCCGCCGCTCCCGTTACGGACGAAGACATAACCCCGCCCCGCCCCGTCCACGGTCACGGCGGGCGGCCCCGTACGGTCGCCCTTCTTGTCCGGATGGCCGATGGGAGTCCAGTCCAGGGGCGCGAGGTGGGGGCGGAAGTGCGTGGAGTGCACGAGCCCGGACTCCCCCGGGCCGACCAGGCGGCCCCGCCCCTCACACCCACGCCGAAGCCGACCCCGCCCGGCACGACGCCGTCCCCGGCGGACTGCACGCCGCTGGATCTGGGC
>NZ_JBEOXI010000001.1:0-98283 GCF_040296465.1 Streptomyces sp. NPDC002130 | reverse complement strand
GCTGCTGCACCTGTCCACCGCCCTGGCCACCGGCTTCCCCCGCATCCCGCTGTTCGCCCACTTCTGCGACCAGACCCACCGCCTGGTCGAACTGGCCGCCGACGACACGGCCTCCCGCCGCTGCGGCCACCTGACCACGGCCCTGGCCCTGATCGAGCTCAACCAACACCGCGGTGTCCTGTCCTGCGCCTCCAGCCACCGCCTGCTGGGCGAGCGGGTCGACCGGCTCCTGGAACCGCCGCCCCGGCTGGGCCGCCGGCACCGGGCCCTGACCACCACGACGGCGGCGCTCGTGCCGCTGCTGCCCCTGCTGATCGCGTTCGCGCCGGGCCTGACGGCGCTGTCGTAGCCGCACCGGCCGGGCGGTCGGTGGCGGATCCGGTCGGGGGACGGCCAAACGGCCAGCTCATTCGTCGGGCGCGTCACATTCCCGGTGGCGCAACATTCCTGCAACACCACTTTTCCTATCGGATAGGTATGGTCCGAACCATGCCCAGTGACCGCATCCGAGACCACGCCGGACAGGGAGCCGCGACCACCGTCGCCGCCCACCGCGCGCGGCGACGGCTGCGCGCCGACCGGGCACGGCAGCTGGCGGACCTGCTCCGGCGACTGCTGCTCACCGGTGCCTTCCCCGACGGGGTCCTCCCCCACGAGTCGACCCTCGCCACCGAGTACGGCGCGAGCCGCAACACGGTCCGCGAGGCACTCGACCTGCTGCGGGCCGAGGGCCTCGTGGAGCGTCAGCCCGGTGTCGGCACCGTGGTCGTGGCCCACAAGTACCCCCACGGCCTCGACCGCCTGATGGGCCTCGCGGAGACCCTCCGCGAACACGGCCGGGTCACCAACGAGGTCCGCACCATGGGCCCCGCCCCGGCACCCGCCCCGGTCGCCGACCGCCTCGGGCTCGCACCCGGCACCGACGTCCTCTACATCGAACGCCTGCGCAGGCTCGGCGGACTGCCCCTGTCCCTCGACCTCACCTACATCCCCCTCGACATCGGCACCGAGCTGCTCGGCGCCGATCTGGAGAACACCGACGTCTTCCGCCTCCTGGAAGCCGTCACCGGCCAGCGCCTCGGCCACGCCGAGATCACCCTGGAAGCGGTCAGCGCGGACACCCACTCGGCCGCCGTGCTCGAGGCCCCGCGCGGCGCCGCCGTCCTCATGCTGGAACGCCTCACCCACCTCGCGGACGGCCGCCCGGTCGACCTGGAGTTCATCCGTTTCCGCGGCGACCGCATCACCATGAGCGGCCTGCTGCACCGGAACCGGTAACCAACCCGCTCGCGCACATCCCTGGAGACAGCCATGCCCTTGGCGCCCCAGCGGGCCGACGTGCCCGTGACCATCGACGAGTCGAAGTGCATCGACGGCTGCACGCTCTGCGTGGACATGTGCCCGCTGGACTCCCTCGCCATCGACGAGCGCAACGGCAAGGCGTACATGCATGTCGACGAGTGCTGGTACTGCGGCCCGTGCGCGGCTCGCTGCCCCACCGGAGCCGTCACGGTCAACATGCCCTATCTGCTCCGGTGAGAGGCCCGAACCATCATGAAGCGCACAGTCGTCGCTATATCCGCCGTCGTCCTCCTGCTCCCGCTCAGCGCCTGCGGAGGTGACGCGGAGGCGGGCAGCGGCTCCACGGTCACCGTCACCGTCGGCTACCAGTCCAGAACGATCAACACCGTCACGGCGGGCACCCTGCTCCGCTCCCTCGGCTCCTTCGAGAAGCAGCTCAACGCCCTGCACGACGGCGTCCACTACAAGGTCGACTGGCAGGACTACGCCACCGGCGCCCCCATCACCGCCCAGATGACCGCCGGGAAGATCGACATCGGCTCGATGGGAGACTTCCCGCTCCTCATCAACGCGGCCCGCGGCAAGCAGCTGAACAGCCCCACCCGCCTGGTCTCGGTCACCGGCTACAACCTCCGCGGCGGCCTCAACACCATCGTCACCGCGCCGGATTCCAAGCTGAGCTCCCTGAAGGACCTGAAGGGCGAGAAGGTCTCCACGAGTGTCGGCTCGGCCGCCGACGGCACGCTCGTCCGGGCCCTGCAGCGGGCCGGCATCGATCCGAACAGCGGCATCGAGAAGCTCAACCAGCAGCCCTCCGTCGGCGCCTCCGCCCTCGCGGCGGGCAGCACGGACGCCCTGTCCCAGTTCGTCGCCTGGCCCGGCCTGCTCGCCTTCCAGGGCAAGGCGAAGGCGATCTACGACGGCGCCCGGCTGAACCTGCCCACCTTCCACGGGGTCACCGCCCGCGAGGACTTCGCGAAGAAGCGTCCGGCCGTGCTGGAGGCGTTCCTGAAGGCCCAGGCGGAGGCGACCGACTACCTGAACGAGCACCCGGTGGAGGCCGCCGAGAAGGTCGCGAAGGCGACGGGCCTGCCCGCCGAGGTCGTCTACCTCTACAACGGCGATCACGGCATCGCCACCTTCGACCCGGCCATCAAGCCCCAGCTCGTCTCCGCCCTGAAGCAGGACGTCTCGATCCTCAAGTCGGCGAAGCTCACCGGGGACGTGGACGTCGACTCCTTCGTCGACGACCAGTACGTGAAGAAGGCCCTCGGCACGGCGGCGTACACCAGGCATCTCGCCACGAAGCCCGCACCGGCCGCGAGCGAGGCCTGGCCCAAGGGCGCCTCCAAGACCGTCACCTTCGACTCCCCCTCCAAGCTGCTGCGTTACGTCGCCGGGCACCGTGACGACCTGCGCGCCGCCTACGTCCCCGACACCACCACCGGCACCCTCTGGTTCGCCGACAAGGCCGTGTGGGTGGCCGACGGCGACAAGCTGCTGCCCTTTGTCGCCCCCGACACCGCGCAGGCGTACATCGCCGGGCACGGCGGAGCACGGGTCGTCTCCTACGCCGACGCTCTGGAGCAGGCATCGTGAGGCGGTATGCGCTCCGCGTCCTGTCGCTGGTCGCCGCCCTCGGCCTGTGGCAGGCGCTGACCAGCTGGAACATCGACCTGTGGCTGCGCTTCTCGCAGTTCCCGACGGTCACCGACGTCGCCCGGGCCTTCGCCGCCCGGGTGTCCGGGCCGGACTACTGGACGGACCTCACCGACAGCCTCACCCGGATCCTCACCGGCTTCCTGCTGGCCGCCGTCCTCGGTGTCGCCACGGGCGTGCTCGTGGCGCGCTCGCGTCTCGCCGAGGACCTGCTCGGCCCGGTGCTGGAGGTGATCCGCCCGATCCCGGCCATCGCCCTGGTGCCCGTCGCGATCCTGCTGTTCCCCTCCAACGAGCAGGGCATCGTCTTCATCACCTGCACCGCCGCCTTCTTCCCGGTCCTGGTCTCCACCCGGCACGCGGTGCGCGCCCTGACGCCCGTGTGGGAGGAGGCCGTGCGCACCATGGGCGGCGGCCGGTGGCGGATCCTCGGCTCGGTCGTCCTGCCGGGCGCCCTGCCCGGCGTGTTCGGCGGCTTGTCCGTCGGCATCGGCGTCTCGTGGATCTGTGTGATCTCCGCCGAGATGATCTCCGGCCAGTACGGCGTCGGCTACCGCACCTGGCAGGACTACACCGTCGTCGACTACCCCGGCGTGTTCGTCGGCATGGTCACCATCGGCGTGCTCGGCTGGCTCACCTCCACGGCCGTGGAACTCCTGGGCCGCCGGCTCACCCGCTGGCTGCCCCGCACCGCGTACGTGCCCGGTGCCCGGCCGCCACGGCCCAACCGGTCCGTGAAGACGGCACCGGCCGCCCCCGCCGCCGTCCCCGGCGGGGTCCGATCCGAGGAGGCACGCGATGAGCACCTCGTCTGAGACCGTCCCGAACACCCCGCCCGGGGCTGCCCCGGGCACCTCGTCCGGGACCGACCGGAACGCCTCGTCCGGGACCGACCGGAACACCTCGTCCGGGGCCGTCCGGAACGCCTCGTCCGAGACCGTCGCCGACGCCGCCCCCGTGCGCGGCACCCGCCTCAGCCTCACCGGCGCCTCCCTCGGCCGCCCGGGCGCGACCGCCCTGGACCAGGTCGACCTGGACATCGCCCCCGGCGAGATCCTCACCGTCGTCGGCCCTTCGGGCTGCGGCAAGTCGACCCTGCTGCGCACCCTGGCCGGCCTGCTGTCGCCGCTCGCCGGCGAGATCGCCCAGGACGGGCAGCCGCTGACCGGCCCGTCGGCCGACCGGGCCCTGGTCTTCCAGGAGGACGCCCTGCTCCCCTGGCGCACCCTGCGCGCCAATGTCGAACTCCCCCTCGCCATCCGCGGCATGCCCCGCGCCGAGCGCCGGGAGCAGGCCCAGGCCTGGCTGGAGCGGGTCGGACTCGGCTCGCAGGCACGGCAGTTGCCGCACCGGGTCTCCGGCGGGCAGCGCCAGCGCGTCCAGCTGGCCCGCGCCCTGTCCGGACGCCCGCGCGCCGTCCTGATGGACGAGCCGTTCGGCGCGCTCGACGCGCAGACCCGCGCGGGGATGCAGGACCTGCTGGTGGAGGTGCTCCAGGGCACGGGCGCCACCGTCGTCTTCGTCACCCACGACGTGGACGAGGCCCTGTTCCTCGGCGACCGCGTGGCCCTGCTCGGCGCGGGCGGCCTCGTCGCCGTCCGGGACATCCCCCGCCCGCGCGAGCGCGGCGCGCACGACGACCCGGCGCGCGTGGCCCTGCGGCGCGACGTCCTCACCTCGCTCGGTACGTGAAAGGCACCCCGGTGACCACCTCCGTGAACCCCCCTGCGGACACCCCCCTGGCCGTCCCGTCCCTCGCCGACGCCGAGGAACTGACCTGCGACGTCCTCGTCATCGGCGGCGGCACCGCCGGCACCATGGCCGCCCTGACCGCCGCCGAGCACGGCGCGGACGTGCTGCTGCTGGAGAAGGCGCACGTCCGCCACTCCGGCGCGCTCGCCATGGGCATGGACGGCGTGAACAACGCGGTCATCCCGGGCCGGGCCGAACCCGACGACTACGTCGCCGAGATCACCCGCGCCAACGACGGCATCGTCGACCAGTCCACCGTCCGCCAGACCGCCACCCGCGGCTTCGACATGGTGCAGCGGCTGGAGTCCTACGGCGTGAAGTTCGAGAAGGACGAGCACGGCGACTACTCCGTCCGCCAGGTGCACCGCTCCGGCTCCTACGTGCTGCCGATGCCGGAGGGCAAGGACGTCAAGAAGGTCCTGTACCGGCAGCTGCGGCGGCGCGAGATGCGGGAGAGGATCCGCATCGAGAACCGGGTCATGCCGGTGCGTGTCCTCACCGCCGGGGGGCAGGCCGTGGGGGCGGCCGGCTTCAACACCCGCACCGGGCAGTTCGTCCAGGTCCGCGCGGGCGCGGTGATCCTCGCGACCGGCGCCTGCGGCCGCCTCGGCCTGCCGGCCTCCGGCTACCTCTACGGCACCTACGAGAACCCCACCAACGCGGGCGACGGCTACGCCATGGCCTACCACGCGGGCGCCGAGCTCACCGGCATCGAGTGCTTCCAGATCAACCCGCTGATCAAGGACTACAACGGCCCGGCCTGCGCCTACGTCGCCAACCCCTTCGGCGGCTACCAGGTCAACCGGCACGGCGAACGCTTCGTCGACTCCGACTACTGGTCGGGCCAGATGATGGCCGAGTTCGCGGCGGAGGTCGCCTCCGACCGGGGCCCCGTCTACCTGAAGCTGAGCCATCTCCCCGAGGAGTCGGTCTCGGCCCTGGAGACGATCCTGCACTCCACCGAGCGCCCCACCCGCGGCACCTTCCACTCCGGCCGCGGCCACGACTACCGCACCCACGACATCGAGATGCACATCTCCGAGATCGGCCTGTGCGGCGGCCACTCCGCCTCGGGCGTCCGCGTGGACGACCACGCCCGCACGACCGTGCCCCGCCTGTACGCGGCCGGCGACCTGGCCTGCGTGCCGCACAACTACATGATCGGCGCGTTCGTCTTCGGTGACCTGGCGGGCGCGGACGCCTCCCAGTACTCGCCGTACGAAGGGGAGTTGCCGGGTGACCAGCTGCGCGAGGCGCACGAGCTGATCTACCGCCCGCTGCGCAACCCCGACGGCCCGCCGCAGCCCCAGGTCGAGTACAAGCTGCGCCGCTTCGTGAACGACTACGTGGCCCCGCCCAAGTCCGGTGCCCGGCTCTCGCTGGCCCTGGAGGCGTTCCAGCGGATGCACAGCGACATCGCCGAGATGGGCGCCCGCACCGCGCACGAGCTGATGCGCTGCGCCGAGGTCACCTTCATCCGCGACTGCGCGGAGATGGCCGCGCGCTCCTCCCTGGCCCGCACGGAGTCCCGCTGGGGCCTCTATCACGAGCGCCTCGACCACCCCCAGCGTGACGACGCGTCCTGGTTCCACCACCTCGATCTGCACAAGTCCCCCTCCGGTGCGATGGAGTTCACGGCACGGCCCGTGGCTCCCTATCTCGTGCCCGTCGACGGTTTCGACCCCGTCGGCGGTCCGTCTCGTGTCCTCGGCGAGGTGCACGCCGAGGATGTGGCCATGGCAGGCTCGCGGGACGTGGCGCCGGTCGCGGCCCCGGTGGGAACGGCGGATCCGGAGCCCACTCCGGCGCCGCAGACTTCGGTCACCGCCCCTTCCGGTGAGGAGTCCTCCGCCCGCCTGCTCGAACTCGTCGCCCTCGCCGAGGAGGAGCCCGAACTCGACGCCCTCCAGCCGTACTTGACGGACCCCGCGCCCGCCGTCCGCCGCGAGGCCGTCGCCGTGCTCACCGAGACGCTGCCGCCCGGGACGGGCACCGCGCTCGCCGCCGCACTGCGCGACACCGCCGCCGAGGTGCGTGCCGCCGCTGCCGCGTCACTGCGTGAGCTCGTGGAGACGCTCCCTGCCGAGCCCGATCTGCGTGACGGCCTCGCCGCCGCCCTGGCCGAGCCGGACCCGGTGGTCCGCGCGGCGGCCCTGGACGTCCTGCGCGCCCTGCGCCTCGGCGACGCGGCCCTGTTCGCGGACTCCCTCGCCGACTCCGACATCGCCGTCCGCATCGAGGCCGTACGCGCCCTGGTGTCGGTGGACGCCGCCGGCGAACTGGCCGGTGCGGCGGGCACCGACCCCTCCCGCGAGGTACGGGTCGCGATCGCCAAGGGCCTGGCCACGGTGAGTGCCGAGCGGCCGGCGAGTGATGTCCCTGTCGGCACCGATCCCACCGCGGGCGCGATCGAAGCGGCCCTCACCGGCCTCCTCGACGACCCCGACGCCCTGGTGCGGGCAGCGGCCTACGGAGCACTGGGCACCACCGGCTGCCCGGCGCCCCTCACCGCACGCGCCGTGGCCGCCCTGTCCGAGTCGGCCTGGCAGGTGCGGGCCGGAGCCGCGACGGCCCTGTCCGTCGCCGACCCCGACGTGGCGGTCCCCGCCCTCGCCAAGGCCCTGGCCGACACCAACGCCGATGTCCGCAAGGCCGCCGTCCTGGCGCTGACCCGGCACCGCACCACCGAGGAGGCCCGGGCGGCCCTCGCCACGGCGACGACGGACTCCGACGCGGATGTCAGGGCGTACGCGGGACGGGCGCTGTGACCGGGCTGGCCCGAAGACCGGTCTGACCCGGCAGGAGCCCGGCCCTATATCCAGTCGTCGGGCTCCGGCTCCTCGTCCATCTCCGGCCAGTGGTCCGGCTCGCCCGCGCCACGGCCGGGGGCGTGAGCCGGAGCCGGGCCGGGGTCCTGGGCCGGGGCCGGGCCCGCTGCCGGAACCGGTCCGCCCAGGGTCGCCAGAACCCCGAGCACGCCCTCCCCGTACGTCGCCAGCTTCTTCTCGCCGACCCCGCTGATCCCGCCGAGCTCCCCCACCGACGTCGGCCAGACCGTGGCGATCTCCCGCAGGGTGGCGTCGTGGAAGATCACGTAAGCCGGGACGCCCTGTTCACGGGCCTGTTCGGCGCGCCAGGCGCGCAGCGCCTCGAACGCCGGCTGCAGCTCCTCGGGCAGCTCGGCGGCGACCGCCTTGCCCTTGCGCTCGCCCCGCCCGGAGCCGGAGGACGAGGACCCCGACCGGGAGGTCACCGGCTTCTTCGGCTCCTTGCGCAGCGGTACGTCCCGCTCCCGCCGCAGCACCGCCCCGCTGGCCTCGGTCAGCACCAGCGTGCCGTACTCGCCCTCCACCGCGAGCAGCCCCTGGGCGAGCAACTGCCTTATGACGCCCCGCCATTCGGCCTCGGACAGCTCCTCGCCGATGCCGAACACGGACAGCTGGTCGTGGTCGAACTGGATGACCTTGCCGGTCCGCTTCCCCAGCAGGATGTCGACGATCTGCACCGCGCCGAACTTCTGTCCGCGCTCCCGCTGCAGCCGGACGACCGTCGACAGGGCCTTCTGCGCCGCGATCGTGCCGTCCCAGGTCTCCGGCGGGGTCAGGCACGTGTCGCAGTTGCCGCAGCCGGACGCGTCCGGGTCCTGGCCGAAGTAGGCGAGGAGCTGGCCCCGGCGGCACTGGGCCGTCTCGCACAGCGCCAGCATCGAGTCCAGGTGGGCCTGGGCCCGGCGCCGGAAGGCCTCGTCGCCCTCGCCGGACTGGATCAGCTTGCGCTGCTGGATGACGTCGTTCAGCCCGTAGGCCATCCAGGCCGTCGAGGGCAGCCCGTCGCGGCCGGCCCGGCCCGTCTCCTGGTAGTAGCCCTCGACCGACTTGGGCAGGTCGAGGTGGGCGACGAAGCGGACGTCCGGCTTGTCGATGCCCATGCCGAAGGCGATGGTCGCCACCACGACCAGGCCCTCCTCGCGCAGGAAGCGGGACTGGTGGGCCGCACGCGTGCCCGCGTCCAGGCCCGCGTGGTACGGCACCGCCTCGATGCCGTTGCGGCTGAGGAACTCGGCGGTCTTCTCGACCGAGTTGCGCGACAGGCAGTAGACGATGCCCGCGTCGCCCGCGTGCTCCTCGCGCAGGAAGCTCAGCAGCTGCTTCTTCGGATCCGCCTTGGGCACGATCCGGTACTGGATGTTGGGCCGGTCGAAGCTCGCCACGAAGTGGCGGGCCGTCGGCATGTTCAGCCGCTGGGTGATCTCCTGGTGTGTCGCGTGCGTGGCCGTCGCCGTCAGCGCGATCCGCGGCACGTCCGGCCAGCGCTCGCCGAGCAGGGACAGCGCCAGGTAGTCGGGCCGGAAGTCGTGGCCCCACTGGGAGACGCAGTGCGCCTCGTCGATCGCGAAGAGGGAGATCTTGCCGCGGGAGAGCAGATCGAGCATGCTCTCCAGCCGCAGCCGCTCCGGTGCCAGGTACAGCAGGTCCAGCTCACCGGCGAGGAACTCGGCCTCGACCATCCGCCGCTCGTCGAAGTCCTGCGTGGAGTTCATGAACCCGGCCCGCACGCCGAGCGCCCGCAGCGCGTCCACCTGGTCCTGCATCAGGGCGATCAGCGGGGAGACGACCACACCCGTACCCGGCCTGACCAGGGACGGGATCTGATAGCACAGCGACTTGCCGCCACCGGTCGGCATGAGCACGACGGCGTCGCCGCCCGCCACGACATGGTCGATGACGGCTTCCTGCTCGTCACGGAAGGCGTCGTAACCGAAGACCCGGTGCAGCGCGGCCAGCGCCTCGCTCGCGTCGGCGCCGAGGGGCCCGGCGGGGCCGCCGCCCGCGCCGATCCCGGCCCCGGTCACCCCGGCTCCGGTCACCGCGTCCAGTTCCGTCATCACACCCGTCCCGCCCGTAGCGCCCATCGTTGCGTCCCCCGTGCGTCGCGCCTCGACCACTGCGTCCACCATAGGCGCCCGCACCGACAGCCCCGGAGTTATCCACAGGTCCCGCCCGACGGATACGACACCCAGACATGCGTTCGACTGAGCCCGGTGGCAGCCCGCCCGGAAACGCCGTGGGACCCGGCTCCCGAAGGAGACCGGGTCCCACCCAGGCGTTACGGGGCGGTCAGCGCACGAACACCCCCGCCTGCCCCGCCAGATCCAGGAAGTACTGCGGCGCCACACCGAGCACCAGCGTGACGGCCACGCCGACCCCGATCGCCGTCATCGTCAGGGGCGACGGCACCGCCACCGTCGGTCCCTCCGGCCGAGGCTCGCTGAAGAACATCAGCACGATGACGCGGATGTAGAAGAACGCCGCGATCGCCGACGAGATCACACCGATGACGACGAGCGGGGCGGCCCCGCCCTCCGCCGCCGCCTTGAACACGGCGAACTTCCCGGCGAAGCCGGACGTCAGCGGAATGCCCGCGAAGGCCAGCAGGAACACCGCGAACACCGCCGCCACCAGCGGGGACCTGCGCCCGAGCCCCGCCCACTTGGACAGGTGCGTCGCCTCGCCCCCCGCGTCACGGACCAGGGTCACCACCGCGAAGGCACCGATCGTCACGAACGAGTACGCGGCCAGGTAGAAGAGGACGGACGAGACACCGTCGGGCGTGGTCGCGATGACACCGGCGAGGATGAACCCGGCGTGCGCGATCGACGAGTACGCCAGCAGCCGCTTGATGTCGGTCTGCGTGATGGCGACGATCGCGCCGCCCAGCATGGTGACGATGGCCACGGCCCACATGACCGGCCGCCAGTCCCAGCGCAGGCCCGGCAGGACGACGTAGAGCAGCCGCAGCAGCGCGCCGAACGCCGCCACCTTCGTCGCCGCCGCCATGAAGCCGGTCACCGGCGTGGGAGCGCCCTGGTACACGTCCGGCGTCCACATGTGGAACGGCACCGCGCCCACCTTGAACAGCAGGCCCATCACCAGCAGGGCGGCGCCGATCAGCAGCAGCGCGTCGTTGCCCATGGTGCCGGCGAGCGCCGGGTTGACGTCCTGCACGGTGCCGTCGACGACCTGCGCGATCGTCGCGTACGACATCGAGCCCGCGTAGCCGTAGAGCAGCGCGATGCCGAACAGGGTGAACGCGGAGGCGAAGGCGCCGAGCAGGAAGTACTTGACCGCCGCCTCCTGTGACATGAGCCGCTTGCGGCGGGCCAGCGCGCACAGCAGGTACAGCGGGAGGGAGAGGACCTCCAGCGCCACGAACAGCGTCAGCAGGTCGTTGGCCGCCGGGAAGATCAGCATGCCGGCGACCGCGAACATCAGCAGCGGGAACACCTCGGTGGTGGTGAACCCGGCCTTGACCGCGGCCTTCTCGCTGTCGCTGCCCGGCACGGACGCGGCCTGCGCGGCGAAGGAGTCGACGCGGTTGCCGTGCGCCTCCGGGTCCAGGCGCCGCTCGGCGAAGGTGAACAGGCCCACCAGGGCCGCGAGCAGGATCGTGCCCTGGAGGAACAAGGCGGGTCCGTCGACGGCGATCGCGCCCATGGCCGCGATGCGCGCCTTGGTCGTGCCGTACCCGTCGGCCGCGAGCGCCACGACCGCGGCGAAGGCGGCCACGAGGGCGACGACGGACACGAACATCTGGGCGTAGTAGCGCGATTTCCGCGGGACGAACGCCTCGATGAGGATGCCGATGATCGCCGCACCGACGACGATCAGGGTCGGCGACAGCTGGCCGTACTCGAACTTCGGTGCGTCGATCTTGGTGATCGGATCGGCCGCGGTTGTCCACAGGCTGTGGACGGCTGTTGCGCTCACTTGGCCGCCTCCACCTCGGGCTGGGGGTCCTTCTTCTGTACGTCGGACATGGTCTGTTTGACCGCCGGATCGATGATCTCCGTGACGGGCTTCGGGTAGACGCCCAGGAAGATCAGCAGGACGACCAGCGGGGCGACGACCACGAGCTCACGGACCCGCAGGTCCGGCATCGCGGAGACCTCCGGTTTCACCGGGCCCGTCATCGTCCGCTGGTAGAGGACGAGGGTGTAGAGCGCGGCGAGGACGATGCCGAAGGTGGCGATGATGCCGATCACCGGATAGCGCGTGAAGGTGCCGACCAGGACCAGGAACTCACTGACGAACGGCGCCAGCCCCGGCAGCGACAGCGTCGCGAGGCTGCCGATCAGGAACGTGCCGGCGAGCACCGGGGCGACCTTCTGCACTCCGCCGTAGTCGGCGATGAGCCGCGAGCCGCGCCGGGAGATCAGGAAGCCCGCCACCAGCATCAGCGCGGCCGTCGAGATGCCGTGGTTGATCATGTAGAGCGTCGCGCCGGACTGGCCCTGGCTGGTCATCGCGAAGATGCCCATGATGATGAAGCCGAAGTGGGAGATCGACGCGTACGCCACCAGCCGCTTGATGTCCCGCTGGCCGACCGCGAGCAGCGCCCCGTAGATGATGCTGATCAGGGCGAGGACGAGGATCGCGGGCGTGGCCCACTTGCTGGCCTCCGGGAAGAGCTGGAGGCAGAAGCGGAGCATCGCGAAGGTGCCGACCTTGTCGACGACCGCCGTGATGAGCACGGCGACCGGTGCGGTGGACTCCTGCATGGCGTTGGGCAGCCAGGTGTGCAGCGGCCACAGCGGCGCCTTCACCGCGAAGGCGAAGAAGAAGCCGAGGAACAGCCAGCGTTCGGTGTTGGTCGCCATGTCGAGCGTGCCGTTGGCGCGGGCCTCGGCGATCTCCTGGAGCGAGAAGTTCCCGGCGACCACGTACAGGCCGATCACCGCGGCCAGCATGATCAGACCGCCGACCAGGTTGTAGAGGAGGAACTTGACGGCCGCGTACGAGCGTTGTGTCGCCGCCGCCTTCTCGCCGTGCTCGTGGGCACGGTCCCCGAAGCCGCCGATGAGGAAGTACATCGGGATCAGCATGGCTTCGAAGAAGATGTAGAAGAGGAAGACGTCGGTGGCCTCGAAGGAGAGGATCACCATCGCCTCGACGGCCAGGATCAGGGCGAAGAAGCCCTGCGTCGGCCGCCACCGGCTGCTGCCGGTCTCCAAGGGGTCGGCGTCGTGCCAGCCCGCGAGGATGATGAACGGGATCAGCAGGGCGGTCAGCGCGATCAGCGCCACCCCGATGCCGTCCACACCCAGTTCGTAGCGGACGCCGAAGTCGGCGATCCAGGCGTGGGACTCGGTGAGCTGGTAGCGGTCGCCGCCCGGGTCGAAGCGCACCAGGACGGTGACCGCCAGGGCGAGCGTGGCGAGCGAGAAGATCAGCGCCAGCCACTTGGCCGCGGTGCGCTTCGCGGCCGGTACGGCGGCGGTGGCGATCGCCCCGACGGCCGGGAGTGCCGCTGTCACTGTCAGCAGAGGAAAGGACATCGGTATCAGACCGCCCTCATCAGCAGGGTCGCGGCGACGATGACCGCCGCACCCCCGAACATCGAGACCGCGTAGGAGCGGGCGAAGCCGTTCTGCAGCCTGCGCATCCGCCCGGAGAGGCCGCCGACCGAGGCCGCCGTGCCGTTGACGACGCCGTCGACCAGGGTGTGGTCGACGTAGACCAGGGACCGCGTGAGGTGCTCGCCGCCGCGGACCAGGACGACGTGGTTGAAGTCGTCCTGGAGCAGGTCGCGCCGGGCGGCCCGGGTGAGCAGCGAGCCGCGTGGGGCGACGGCCGGGACCGGGCGGCGGCCGTACTGGGCCCAGGCGATGGCCACGCCGATGATCATGCAGGCGACGGTCGCGCCGGTGACCACGCCCGCGCTGATCGGCGGGTTGCCGTGGCTGTGTCCGGTGATCGGCTCCAGCCAGTGCATGAACCGGTCGCCGATGCTGAAGAACGCGCCTCCGGCCACCGACCCGACGGCCAGCACGATCATCGGGACCGTCATGACCTTCGGCGACTCGTGCGGATGCGGCGGGGTGTACTCGCCGCGCGTCTCGGCGGCGGGCTCCACGTCCGGCGTGGCCGGGGACGGCGTCGGGGCGTTGCGCCAGCGCTCCTCGCCGAAGAACGTCATCAGCATCACGCGCGTCATGTAGAACGCGGTGATGGCCGCGCCGAGCAGGGCGCAGGCGCCGAGGATCCAGCCCTCGGTGCCGCCCTTGGCGAACGCCGCCTCGATGATCTTGTCCTTGGAGAAGAACCCGGACAGGCCCGGGAAGCCGATGATCGCCAGGTAGCCGAGGCCGAAGGTGACGAAGGTGACCGGCATGTACTTGCGCAGTCCGCCGTAGCGGCGCATGTCGACCTCGTCGTTCATGCCGTGCATGACCGAGCCGGCGCCGAGGAACAGCCCGGCCTTGAAGAAGCCGTGCGTCACCAGGTGCATGATCGCGAAGACGTAGCCGATGGGGCCGAGGCCGGCGGCGAGGATCATGTAGCCGATCTGCGACATGGTCGAGCCGGCCAGGGCCTTCTTGATGTCGTCCTTCGCGCAACCGACGATCGCACCGAACAGCAGCGTGACCGCGCCGACGATGGTGACGACCAGCTGCGCGTCCGGGGCGCCGTTGAAGACGGCTGCGGAGCGGACGATCAGATAGACGCCCGCCGTCACCATCGTCGCGGCGTGGATGAGGGCCGAGACCGGGGTCGGGCCCTCCATCGCGTCCCCGAGCCAGGACTGCAGCGGCACCTGGGCGGACTTGCCGCAGGCGGCGAGGAGCAGCATCAGCGCGATCGCGGTCAGCTTGTCCTCACCGGCGGCACCGGCGAGCCCGGCCTCACCGTGGCTGCCGAGCACCGGCCCGAAGGCGAAGGAGCCGAACCACAGGAACATCAGCATGATCGCGATGGACAGGCCCATGTCGCCGACGCGGTTGACCAGGAAGGCCTTCTTCGCGGCCGTGGCGGCGCTGGGCTTGTGCTGCCAGAAGCCGATCAGCAGGTAGGAGGCGAGACCGACGCCCTCCCAGCCGACGTACAGCAGCAGGTAGTTGTCGGCGAGGACGAGGATCAGCATCGCCGCGAGGAACAGGTTCAGATAGCCGAAGAAGCGGCGGCGCCGCTCGTCGTGCTCCATGTACCCGACGGAGTACAGGTGGATCAGCGATCCGACGCCCGTGATCAGCAGCACGAACGTCATGGACAGCTGGTCGAGCTGGAAGGCGACGTCCGCCTGGAAGCCCTCGACCGGGATCCAGCTGAACAGGTGCTGGCTCAGGACGCGGCTCTCGGCGTCCCGGCCCAGCATGTCGGTGAACAGCACCAGGCCGAGCACGAAGGAGACGGCCGCGAGCGCGGTGCCGAGCCAGTGGCCGACGGCGTCCAGCCGCCGCCCGCCGCACAGCAGGACCGCCGCTCCGAGCAGGGGCGCCGCCACCAGCAGCGCAATGAGGTTCTCCACGATTCTTCCGACCCCTTACAGCTTCATCAGGCTGGCGTCGTCGACCGAGGCCGAGTGGCGGGCACGGAACAGGGACACGATGATCGCGAGCCCGACCACGACCTCGGCGGCGGCGACGACCATCGTGAAGAAGGCGATGATCTGGCCGTCGAGGTTGCCGTGCATCCGGGAGAAGGCGACGAACGCGAGGTTGCAGGCGTTGAGCATGAGCTCGATGCACATGAACACGACGATCGCGTTGCGCCTGATCAGCACGCCGGTGGCGCCGATCGTGAACAACAGGGCCGCGAGGTACAGGTAGTTGACGGGGTTCACTTCGACGCCTCCTCGGACCGCTGGAACTTCGCCGGCCCGACCGCCCTGCGCTCGAGACGCTCCTCGGACCGCTGCTCCAGGGCCTTGAGGTCGTTGAGCGCCTCCCGCGACACGTCGCGGATCTGGCCGCGCTCGCGCAGGGTCTTGCTGACGGTGAGGTCGGACGGGGTGCCGTCGGGCAGCAGGCCCGCGATGTCGACCGCGTTGTGCCGGGCGTACACACCGGGCGCCGGCAGCGGCGGCAGGTACTTGCCCTCGCGCACGCGCTCCTCGGCGAGCTCCCGCTGCGTCTTGGCCCGCTCGGTGCGCTCGCGGTGGGTGAGCACCATGGCGCCGACGGCGGCCGTGATGAGCAGGGCGCCGGTGATCTCGAACGCGAAGACGTACTTGGTGAAGAGAAGGGCGGCGAGGCCCTCCACGTTGCCCCCGGCGTTCGCCTGGCCAATGCCGTTGAACTCCGTCAGGGACGCGTTGCCGATGCCGCCGATCAGCAGGACACCGAAGCCGAGCCCGCACAGGGCGGCCAGCCAGCGCTGGCCCTTGATGGTCTCCTTCAGGGAGTCCGCCGCCGTGACGCCGACGAGCATCACCACGAACAGGAACAGCATCATGATCGCGCCGGTGTAGACGACGATCTGGACGACGCCCAGGAAGTAGGCGCCGTTGGCGAGGTAGAACACCGCCAGGATGATCATGGTCCCGGCGAGGCAGAGCGCGCTGTGCACGGCCCTCTTCATCAGGATGGTGCACAGGGCGCCGATCACCGCGACGGTGCCGAGGATCCAGAACTGGACGGCCTCTCCGGTGGAGGTGGAGTAGGCGGCGAGCTGGGCGGTCATCGGCCGATCACTCCCTCCGACGCCGGTTCCGCCCCGCCGAAGGTCGAGTCGGCCTCCTGCACGACCTCGCCCTTGGAGTGGGCGACCTGCCGCTCGGTGCCGGGCGCGGCCTCCGTCACCAGACCCCGGTAGTAGTCCTGTTCGTCCGTACCCGGGTAGATGGCGTGGGGCGAGTCGACCATGCCGTCCTCGAGACCGGCGAGCAGCTGCTCCTTGGTATAGATGAGGTTGGCCCGGCTGGAGTCGGCCAGCTCGAACTCGTTGGTCATCGTGAGCGCCCGGGTGGGGCAGGCCTCGATGCACAGGCCGCACAGGATGCAGCGGGCGTAGTTGATCTGGTAGACGCGGCCGTACCGCTCGCCCGGCGAGTAGCGCTCCTCGTCGGTGTTGTCCGCGCCCTCCACGTAGATCGCGTCGGCGGGGCAGGCCCAGGCGCACAGTTCACAGCCGACGCACTTCTCCAGGCCGTCCGGATGGCGGTTGAGCTGGTGCCGGCCGTGGAAGCGCGGAGCCGTGGTCTTCTGCTGCTCCGGGTACTGCTCGGTCAGCCGCTTCTTGAACATGGCCTTGAAGGTCACGCCGAAGCCGGCCACGGGGTTCTGGAAACCGGGCTTGGTGTCCTTCGGTTCCTCAGCCTTCGAACGCTCGAGTTCCTCAGCCATCGGACGCCTCCTTTCCATCCGTAGATCCGCCCACAGATCCGTCACTGTGAGTATCGGGCCCGCCACTGACAATCAGCTCCCGCTCACGGCGCGAGCGGCGGCGCGGGACCGGCGGTAGTTCCTGTCCGGGCAGCGGCGGTACGGGGAATCCGCCCGCCATCGGGTCGAAGGCGGCCGGGGTCTCGGCCGGCACTTCGGCCTTCTTGGCCTTCTCGCGGAACATGTCGGCGACGAAGGAGAGCAGCAGCAGGGCGAGGACGCCGCCGCCCACGTACAGGGCGATGTCGGCGAAGTCGTAGCCCTCGTTCCGGAAGGCCCGCACACTCGCGACGAGCATCAGCCACACCAGCGAGACCGGGATGAGGACCTTCCAGCCGAGCTTCATCAGCTGGTCGTAGCGGACGCGCGGGAGGGTGCCGCGGATCCAGATGAACATGAACAGCAGCAGCTGGACCTTGACCGTGAACCAGAGCAGCGGCCACCAGCCGTGGTTGGCGCCCTCCCAGAAGGTGCTGATCGGCCAGGGGGCGCGCCAGCCGCCGAGGAACAGCGTGGTGGCGACGGCCGAGACGGTGACCATGTTGACGTACTCGGCGAGCATGAACATCGCGAACTTGATCGACGAGTACTCGGTGTTGAAGCCGCCGACCAGGTCGCCCTCGGACTCCGGCATGTCGAAGGGGGCGCGGTTGGTCTCGCCGACCATCGTCACGATGTAGATGATGAACGAGACCGGCAGCAGCACGATGTACCAGCGGTCGGCCTGCTGCTCGACGATCGTCGACGTCGACATCGACCCCGAGTAGAGGAAGACGGAGGCGAAGGCGGCGCCCATCGCGATCTCGTAGGAGATCATCTGCGCACAGGAGCGCAGGCCGCCCAGCAGCGGGTAGGTCGAGCCGGAGCTCCAGCCCGCCAGGACGATGCCGTAGATGCCGACCGAGGCGACCGCGAGGATGTAGAGCATCGCGATCGGCAGGTCGGTGAGCTGCATCGTGGTGCGCTGGCCGAAGATCGAGATCTCGTTGCCGGCCGGGCCGAAGGGGATCACCGCGATCGCCATGAAGGCCGGGATCGCCGCGATGACCGGCGCGAGGACGTACACCGCCTTGTCCGCGCGCTTGACGATCACGTCTTCCTTCAGCATCAGCTTGATGCCGTCGGCGAGCGACTGGAGCATGCCCCAGGGGCCGTGCCGGTTGGGGCCGATGCGCAACTGCATCCAGGCGACGACCTTGCGCTCCATGACGATGGAGACCAGCACGGTCACCATCAGGAAGGCGAAGCAGAACACCGCCTTGATGACGACCAGCCACCAGGGGTCGGTGCCGAACATCGAGAGGTCTTCAGCGGCGAGGTACGGGCTCATGCCGCCGCCTCCTTGGGGGCTCATGCCTCCACCTCCTTGGGGGCCTCGCCGGCGAGCGTCGCCGGGCCGATGCGGACGAGGGAGCCGGGCCGCGCCCCGGTGTCGGAGGCGACGCCGCCGCCGGTGGAGTTGAGCGGCAGCCACACCACCCGGTCGGGCATGTCACTGATCTGGAGCGGGAGTTCCACGACTCCTCGCGGACCGGTCACCGCGAGCAGGTCGCCGTCCTTGACGCCCGCCTCGGCGGCCGTCGGGGCCGACACGCGCGCGCGTGCGGCGTGCCGGGTTCCGGCGAGCGCCTCGTCGCCCTGCTGGAGGAGGCCCTGGTCGAGGAGCAGCCGGTGCCCCGCGAGTACGGCTTCCCCGGCGGCCGGCCGCGGCAGCGCGGCCGCGGTCTCCAGGGGTTCGCCGGCCCGCGGTCCGTCCCAGGCGCCGAGCCGGTCGATCTCGCCGCGCACGGTGCGCAGGTCCGGCAGTCCGAGGTGGACGTCCATGGCGTCGGCCAGCATCTGCAGCACGCGCGCGTCGGTGGGCGCGGAGCGGCGGGTCATCTGGTCGGGCTTGAGCGCCGCCTCGAAGAAGCGGATCCGGCCTTCCCAGTTGAGGAAGGTGCCGGCCTTCTCGGCGACCGCCGCGACGGGCAGGACGACGTCGGCCTTGCGGCTGATCTCGCTCGGCCGCAGTTCCAGCGAGACCAGGAAGCCCACCTCGTCCAGCGCCGCACGCGCGCGTGCCGGGTCGGGCAGGTCGGCGATCTCCACGCCCGCCACCAGCAGGGCCTGGAGTTCGCCGGTCGCGGCTGCTTCCACGATCTGGCCGGTGTCACGGCCGTAGCGGTGCGGAAGCCCCGCGACGCCCCAGACGGCGGCGACCTCGTCCCGCGCGCGCGGGTCGGTCGCCGGGCGCCCGCCCGGCAGCAGCGACGGCAGCGCGCCCGCCTCGATCGCACCCCGTTCCCCGGCCCGGCGCGGGATCCACACCAGCCGGGCACCGGTCGCGGAGGCCGTACGGGCGGCGGCGGTGAGCCCGCCGGCCACGGCCGCCAGCCGCTCGCCGACGACGATCACCGCGCCCTCGGCGCGCAACGCATCGGCGGCGAGCGCACCGTCGTCCTCCAGGCCGGCACCGCTCGCGAGCGCGTCCAGCCACTCGGTCTCGGTGCCGGGGGCCGCCGGCAGCAGCGTGCCGCCGGCCTTCTCCAGACCGCGCGTGGCGTGCGTGGCCAGGGAGTAGACCTTCTGCCCGTGCTTACGCCAGGCCTTGCGCAGCCGCAGGAAGACGCCGGGCGCCTCCTCCTCCGCCTCGAACCCGACCAACAGGACAGCCGGGGCCTTCTCCAGCGCGGTGTACGTGACACCCGTGCCGTCGAGGTCCCGGCCCCGCCCGGCGATCTGCGCGGCGAGGAAGTCGGCCTCCTCGCTGCTGTGCACCCGGGCGCGGAAGTCGATGTCGTTGGTGTCGAGCGCCACGCGCGTGAACTTGCTGTAGGCGTAGGCGTCCTCGACGGTGAGGCGGCCGCCGGTCAGGACACCGGTGCGGCCCCGGGAGGCCAGCAGCCCCTGGGCCGCGATCTGCAGCGCCTCCGGCCAGGAAGCCGGTTCCAGCTCACCCTCGGCGTTGCGCACGAGCGGCGTGTCGAGCCGGTCGCGCTGCTGCGCGTACCGGAACCCGAACCGCCCCTTGTCGCAGATCCACTCCTCGTTGACCTCCGGGTCCTCGGCGGCGAGCCGCCGCATGACCTTGCCGCGCCGGTGGTCGGTGCGCGTGGCACAGCCGCCGGAGCAGTGCTCGCACACCGACGGGGAGGAGACCAGGTCGAAGGGGCGGGAGCGGAATCGGTACGCCGCCGAGGTCAGCGCGCCGACCGGGCAGATCTGGATGGTGTTGCCGGAGAAGTACGACTCGAACGGGTCGCCCTCGCCGGTGCCGACCTGCTGGAGCGCGCCCCGCTCCACCAGCTCGATCATCGGGTCGCCCGCGACCTGGTTGGAGAACCGGGTGCAGCGGGCGCACAGCACGCACCGCTCGCGGTCGAGCAGCACCTGCGTGGAGATCGGGACGGGCTTCTCGTAGGTCCGCTTGCGGCCCTCGAAGCGGGAGTCGGCGTCGCCGTGCGACATGGCCTGGTTCTGCAGCGGGCACTCGCCGCCCTTGTCGCAGACCGGGCAGTCCAGCGGGTGGTTGATGAGCAGGAGCTCCATCACACCCTTCTGGGCCTTCTCGGCGACCGGGGAGGTGAGGTGGGTCTTCACCACCATCCCGTCGGTGCAGGTGATGGTGCAGGACGCCATGGGCTTGCGCTGGCCCTCGACCTCGACGATGCACTGGCGGCAGGCGCCGGCCGGGTCGAGCAGGGGGTGGTCGCAGAACCGGGGGATCTCGATGCCGAGCTGTTCGGCGGCACGGATGACCAGGGTGCCCTTGGGCACGCTGATCTCGGCGCCGTCGATCGTCAGTGACACGAGGTCCTCCGGCGGGACCGCCGCCGCTCCCCCGCCGGAGGGAGAGCTGGTGGTCACGGTCATGCGTTCACCTCCGTGCGGTCGGCCCAGGCCGTCGACTTGGCCGGGTCGAAGGGGCATCCCCGGCCCGTGATGTGCTGCTCGTACTCCTCGCGGAAGTACTTGAGCGAGGAGAAGATCGGCGAGGCGGCGCCGTCGCCGAGGGCGCAGAAGGACTTGCCGTTGATGTTGTCGGCGATGTCGTTCAGCTTGTCGAGGTCGGACATCTGTCCCTTGCCGGCCTCGATGTCGCGCAGCAACTGCACGAGCCAGTAGGTCCCTTCGCGGCAGGGCGTGCATTTGCCGCAGGACTCGTGGGCGTAGAACTCCGTCCAGCGGGTGACGGCACGGACCACGCAGGTCGTCTCGTCGAAGCACTGGAGGGCTTTGGTGCCGAGCATGGAACCCGCGGCGCCCACTCCTTCGTAATCAAGGGGGACGTCGAGATGCTCGTCGGTGAACATCGGGGTCGAGGAGCCGCCCGGCGTCCAGAACTTGAGGCGGTGCCCGGGGCGCATCCCGCCGCTCATGTCGAGCAGCTGGCGGAGCGTGATCCCGAGCGGCGCCTCGTACTGGCCGGGGCTGGCGACATGGCCGGACAGGGAGTAGAGCGTGAAGCCGGGCGACTTCTCACTCCCCATCGACCGGAACCATTCCTTGCCCCGCTGCAGGATCGCGGGAACCGACGCGATCGATTCGACGTTGTTCACCACAGTCGGGCACGCATAGAGGCCCGCGACGGCAGGGAAGGGGGGACGAAGCCGCGGCTGGCCCCGGCGGCCTTCGAGCGAGTCGAGCAGTGCGGTCTCCTCACCGCAGATGTACGCGCCCGCGCCCGCGTGCACGGTGATGTCGAGGTCGAGTCCGCTGTCCAGGATGTTCTCGCCGAGGAAGCCGGCCTCGTACGCCTCGCGCACGGCGGAGTGCAACCGCCGCAGCACGGGGACGACTTCACCACGCAGATAGATGAAGGCGTGCGACGACCTGATGGCGTAACACGCGATGATCATGCCCTCGATGAGGCTGTGCGGGTTCGCGAAGAGGAGCGGGATGTCCTTGCACGTCCCCGGCTCCGACTCGTCGGCGTTGACAACAAGATAGTGCGGCTTGCCGTCCCCCTGGGGAATGAACTGCCACTTCATCCCGGTGGGGAATCCCGCGCCGCCGCGCCCGCGCAGACCGGAGTCCTTGACGTACGCGATCAGGTCGTCCGGCGACATGGCGAGCGCCTTGCGCAGCCCCTCGTAGCCGTCGTGCCGCCGGTACACGTCCAGCGTCCAGGACCTGTCCTCGTCCCAGAAGGCCGACAGCACCGGTGCGAGCAGCTTCTCGGGGCTCGTGTCTTTCAGCTCGGGTGCCAAGGTCATCACTCCCCCTCCTCGGCGGTGGGCCCGGCCGGGTGGGCCGGGTCGGAGGCCGATGTGTCCTGCGGCGCGTCGTGCGAGCTCAAGTGCTCCGTCGGCGACGGCTCGTGCGGTGCGCCGGTGCGGGCCGCCTCGCCGCGCGGGTGCACCACGCGCGCGGAGGACGCCTCGCCCTTGGCGAGCTTCAGGCCGACCAGGGAGGCGGGCCCCGCGCTCCCCCCGGACTCCACGGCCCCCTCCCGCTCGTCGGGGAAGCCGGCCAGGACCCGGGCGGTCTCCTTGAAGGTGCACATGCGGGCCCCGCGGGTGGGCGTCACCGGCCGCCCGGCGCGCAGGTCGTCGACGAGGCTCTTGGCGCTGTCCGGGGTCTGGTTGTCGAAGAACTCCCAGTTGACCATCACGACCGGCGCGAAGTCGCAGGCCGCGTTGCACTCGATGTGCTCCAGGGTGACCTTGCCGTCGCCGGTGGTCTCGCCGTTGCCGACGCCGAGGTGCTCCTGGAGTTCCTCGAAGATCGCGTCCCCGCCCATCACGGCGCACAGGGTGTTGGTGCACACCCCGACCTGGTAGTCACCGCTGGGGCGGCGGCGGTACATGGTGTAGAAGGTGGCGACGGCGGTGACCTCGGCCGTGGTCAGGCCGAGTACGTCCGCGCAGAACCGCATGCCGGTGCGCGTGACATGACCCTCCTCGGACTGCACGAGGTGCAGCAGCGGCAGCAGGGCGGACCGGGAGTCCGGGTAGCGGGCGATGACCTCGCGCGCGTCCGTCTCCAGACGGGCCCGGACGTCGTCCGGGTAGGCGGGTGCGGGCAGTTCGGGCATGCCCAGGCTGACGCCCCGCTCGGAAGACGATGTGGTCACCGGTCGACGCCTCCCATCACGGGGTCGATGGACGCCACCGCGACGATGACGTCGGCGACCTGGCCGCCCTCGCACATCGCCGCCATGGCCTGCAGGTTGGTGAAGGACGGGTCCCGGAAGTGGACCCGGTAGGGGCGGGTGCCGCCGTCGGAGACGACGTGCACCCCGAGTTCGCCCTTGGGCGACTCGACCGCCGCGTAGGCCTGTCCCGGCGGGACGCGGAAGCCCTCGGTGACCAGCTTGAAGTGGTGGATCAGGGCCTCCATGGAGGTGCCCATGATCTTCTTGATGTGGTCGAGGGAGTTGCCGAGGCCGTCGGGGCCCAGCGCGAGCTGCGCGGGCCAGGCGATCTTCTTGTCGGCGACCATGACCGGGCCGGGCTGGAGCCGGTCCAGGCACTGCTCCACGATCCTCAGGGACTGGCGCATCTCCTCCAGCCGGATGAGGAAGCGGCCGTAGGAGTCGCAGGTGTCGGCGGTCGGGATCTCGAAGTCGTAGGTCTCGTAGCCGCAGTACGGCTGGGCCTTGCGCAGGTCGTGCGGCAGGCCGGTGGAGCGCAGGATCGGGCCCGTCGCGCCGAGGGCCATGCAGCCGGCCAGGTCGAGGTAGCCGACGTCCTGCATACGGGCCTTGAAGATGGGGTTCCCGGTGGCGAGCTTGTCGTACTCCGGGAGGTTCTTCTTCATCTTCTTCACGAACTCGCGGATCTGGTCCACCGCGCCGGGCGGCAGGTCCTGGGCGAGTCCACCGGGGCGGATGTACGCGTGGTTCATCCGCAGGCCGGTGATCAGCTCGTAGATATCGAGAATGAGTTCACGATCACGAAAGCCGTAGATCATGATCGTGGTCGCGCCCAGCTCCATGCCGCCGGTGGCGATGCACACCAGGTGCGAGGAGAGCCGGTTCAGCTCCATCAGGAGCACGCGGATGATCGAGGCGCGGTCCGGGATCTGGTCCTCGATGCCGAGGAGCTTCTCGACGCCGAGGCAGTACGCCGTCTCGTTGAAGAACGGCGTCAGGTAGTCCATGCGCGTCACGAACGTGGTGCCCTGCGTCCACGTCCGGTACTCGAGGTTCTTCTCGATGCCGGTGTGCAGATAACCGATTCCGCAGCGGGCTTCGGTGACGGTCTCGCCGTCGATCTCCAGGATCAGGCGGAGCACACCGTGGGTGGACGGGTGCTGCGGGCCCATGTTGACGACGATGCGCTCGTCGTCGGCGCGGGCCGCGGTCTCGACGACCTCGTCCCAGTCGCCGCCGGTGACCGTGTAGACGGTGCCCTCGGTGGTCTCGCGAGGGGAGGCGTGCGAAGTGCTCATGAGTACGACCTCCGCTGGTCCGGAGCCGGGATCTGGGCGCCCTTGTACTCGACGGGGATGCCGCCGAGGGGATAGTCCTTGCGCTGCGGAAAGCCCTGCCAGTCGTCCGGCATCATGATCCGCGTCAGGGCCGGGTGGCCGTCGAAGACGATTCCGAAGAAGTCGTACGTCTCGCGCTCGTGCCAGTCGTTCGTCGGGTAGACGGAGAACAGCGACGGGATGTGCGGGTCGCTGTCGGGGGCGCTGACCTCCAGGCGGATCACCCGGTTGTGGGTGATCGAGCGCAGGTGGTAGACGGCGTGCAGCTCGCGGCCCTTGTCGTTCGGGTAGTGCACGCCGCTGACGCCGGTGCACAGCTCGAAGCGCAGGGCCGGGTCGTCGCGCAGGGTGCGGGCGACGAGGACGAGGTGCTCGCGTTCGATGTGGAAGGTCAGCTCGTCCCGGTCGACGACCGTCCTCTCGATGGCGTTGTCCGGGAGCAGGCCCTGTTCCTCCAGGGCGCCCTCCAGCTCGTCGGCGACCTCGTCGAACCACCCGCCGTAGGGGCGGGTCGCCGGTCCCGGGAGCCGGACCGAGCGGACCAGGCCGCCGTAGCCGGTGGTGTCGCCGCCGTTGTTCGCGCCGAACATGCCGCGCTGGACGCGGATCTCCTCGCCGCCCTGGCCGCGCTGCCCGGGGAGGTTGGACGCGCTGAGGTCCTTCTCGGGGTTGGCACCGTTGCCGTTCGCGTCGCTCACCGCAGCAGCCCCTTCATCTCGATGGTGGGCAGCGCCTTGAGCGCCGCTTCCTCCGCCTCGCGGGCCGCTTCCTCGGCGTTCACGCCGAGCTTGGAGCTCTGGATCTTCTGGTGGAGCTTGAGGATCGCGTCCATCAGCATCTCCGGCCGGGGCGGGCAGCCGGGGAGGTAGATGTCGACCGGCACGATGTGGTCGACGCCCTGGACGATGGCGTAGTTGTTGAACATGCCGCCCGAGGAGGCGCAGACCCCCATGGAGATCACCCACTTGGGGTTCGGCATCTGGTCGTAGACCTGCCGGAGCACCGGCGCCATCTTCTGGCTGACCCGGCCGGCGACGATCATCAGGTCCGCCTGGCGGGGCGAACCGCGGAAGACCTCCATGCCGAAGCGCGCCAGGTCGTAGCGGCCGGCGCCGGTGGTCATCATCTCGATGGCACAGCAGGCGAGGCCGAAGGTGGCGGGGAAGACCGAGGCCTTGCGCACCCAGCCCGCGGCCTGCTCGACGGTGGTCAGCAGGAAGCCGCTCGGCAGCTTTTCTTCGAGTCCCATGACGTGTGGCCCCTCAGTCCCATTCCAGGCCGCCGCGCCGCCATACGTACGCGTACGCGACGAAGACGGTGAGCACGAAGAGCAGCATCTCCACGAGCCCGAAGATCCCCAGGGCGTCGAAGGTGACGGCCCAGGGGTAAAGGAAGACGATCTCGATATCGAAGATGATGAAGAGCATCGCCGTCAGGTAGTACTTGATCGGGAAGCGCCCGCCGCCGGCCGGCGTGGGGGTCGGCTCGATGCCGCACTCGTAGGCCTCGAGCTTGGCTCGGTTGTACCGCTTGGGCCCGATCAACGTGGCCATGACCACGGAGAAGATCGCAAAGCCTGCCCCGAGGGCTCCCAGTACGAGGATGGGCGCATAAGCGTTCACCGCTCCTCGCTCCTCTCAGTCGGCACTGACTGCTGGCGGATTGCGTCGGGCTCACATCCGCCCCACCCGTTCCTCGAACCCCGCCCGCCCCGGCGAAGATCGGGAACATGTGAAGCAGGTCACAAGCCCAACCGCGTGCATCTTATGCCCGACGCTCTGTGATCTGCGACACGGGGTATTGCACAAGCTTTGTGATCTCCACCACCTGACGATCGATCATGAAGTCGGATGAGCGGTGATCTTCACACGCGAAGCGTCCGTGTGATCACGAGAGGTGACATTTTGGCTCGTCAGCGCAGGCCGGAGGGGTCGTCTCAATATCAAGAGGGTTCTCTTGCATGCAAATTCGCGATGGACTTGATCTCTTGGTAGAGGCGCGTTCACACGTCAGGGGGCACTCGGGGTGAGATGTGGACGCGTGCACGCGTTCACGATCTTCGCGAGGTCGTGACACCGCCGTGATCTACGCGCCGGGACGCGACCGGCGGGACGGCCGTTCCGTGACCTCCATCACATTGATGAGAGGTCCATGAGAACGGGGCTTGGCCAATCAAGCCAACCGATGGTAGGCGCGGGGCAATTCGGGCGTATTGATCAAACACCGTGATCACAGGCCGGTCACGGGGCGCCCGCAATGTCCGTTACGGCGTCAATAAAGGGTCTCGTTCGGGGTTTTTACGGGCCCGGTTGAGTAACTGTGGCGCAGCACACGTTTCTTGAAGATATGAAGGAGCCCCTGGTACCGGTTATTCCCATGTCCCACACCGCTCACATACGCAGCCACCGGAAACCCCGCCGCAGCGCGACCTCTTCGATCGCCCTGCGCGCCGGCGTTGCCGGTGGCGTTCTCAGCATGACAGCGGCGGGTGCGTCGGCTTCGGCGAACGCCGCCGAGCCGGTGACGCAGACCATCGAACTGCCCACCCTGACGGCCGACATGTCCGCCCAGGTCGCCCAGTCCGCCGCCGCCACCCAGCAGGCCGCAGCGAACTACGAGCTGCGCGCCGAGCGTGACGCCGCCGCCGCCGAGGCCGCCGCGGAGGCCAAGAAGGACCTCGCCGAGGCGAAGGAGAAGGCGGAGGCCAAGAAGAAGGCCGCCGAGGCCGCCCGCAAGGCCGCCGCCGAGCGCGCCAACCGCAGCACCGAGCGCGCCACCCTCTCCGCGTCCGCGTCCACGTCCGCCTCCACGTCCGTGTCGGCGCCCTCCAGCGGCAGCGTCGCGACGGTCATCGCGTTCCTCAAGGCCCAGGTGGGCGACGCCTACGTCATGGGCGCCACCGGTCCCAACGCCTGGGACTGCTCCTCCCTCGTGCAGGCCGCTTACAAGCAGGTTGGTGTGGACCTGCCGCGCGTCTCGCAGGACCAGTCGATGGCCGGCACGGACGTCCCGCTGTCCAGCGTCCAGGTCGGCGACATCCTGTACTGGGGCGGCAAGGGCTCCGCGTACCACGTGGGTGTCTACATCGGGAACGGCCAGTACCTGGACGCGGCCAACCCGTCCAAGGGCGTCGTCATCCAGGACCTGTCGGGCTACCCGGCGTCGGGCGCCGTGCGCGTCCTCTGACGTCGCTCGCCGACCGAAACCTCCGCACATACGGGCTCGAGGGCCGTTGCCGCTCCAAGGCGACGGCCCTCCCGGCCTGTCCGGGGCCGCCTGGCTTCCCGGCACCCTCACCCCGCCCCCCGGGGCGCTCCAGGGGCCCTCAGGGTCGTTCTGAGGGGCACCCGTCATCGCGGCCCGCCCATGCGCTTCCGCCACTCCCGCATCGCGCGTCCGAATTGTCCCAATCTGACAGGGTGTTGACGCCGACTCGTGCGACGGCGTCGGCACCCTCGCCCCCCTGACGAACCGGAAGTCCCGTACGCCCCGAAATGAACCGTCCCGATGGCCGCGTGTGGCCGGACTGCTCCCGGGACCGGCCCGGGTGTTCCGCTTTGCACAAGCCGTGCCGGGACGTCACCGGATTCGGTCGACATCGAGGCGTTGCGCCGGACCGGCCTCCATCGCACCTGACGGCACGACGGCCCCGGCGACGGTGTCCGTCGCCGGGGCCACATGCCGTCCGTCCGCTCAGGCCTTGGGTGCCACCCGGCTCAGTCCGTTGATGATGCGGTCCATGGCGTCGCCGCCCGTGGGGTCGGTGAGGTTCGCGAGGAGCTTCAGCGTGAACTTCATCAGCATCGGGTGCGTCAGACCGCGCTGGGCCGCGATCTGCATGACCTTCGGGTTGCCGATGAGCTTCACGAAGGCGCGGCCGAGCGTGTAGTAGCCGCCGTAGGTGTCCTTCAGGACGCGCGGGTAGCGCTGGAGGGCCAGTTCGCGGCTCGCGGGCGTCGGCCGGGCGTGGGCCTGGACGATGACGTCGGCGGCGATCTGGCCGGACTCCATGGCGTAGGCGATGCCCTCGCCGTTGAAGGGGTTGACCAGGCCGCCGGCGTCACCGACGAGCAGCAGGCCCTTGGTGTAGTGCGGTTGGCGGTTGAAGGCCATCGGCAGGGCGGCGCCCCGGATCGGGCCGGTCATGTTGTCCGGCGTGTAACCCCAGTCCTCCGGCATCGACGCGCACCATGCCTTCAGGACCTCGCGCCAGTCCAGCTCCTTGAAGGAGTCGGAGGTGTTGAGCACGCCCAGGCCCACGTTCGAGGTGCCGTCACCCATCCCGAAGATCCAGCCGTAGCCGGGCAGGAGGCGGTCCTCGGCGCCGCGGCGGTCCCACAGCTCCAGCCAGGACTCCAGGTAGTCGTCCTCGTGGCGCGGGCTGGTGAAGTACGTGCGCACCGCCACCCCCATCGGCCGGTCCTCGCGGCGGTGCAGCCCCATCGCGAGGGACAGCCGGGTGGAGTTGCCGTCGGCGGCGACGACGAGCGGCGCGTGGAAGGTGACCTCACGCTTCTCCTCACCGAGCTTGGCGTGCACCCCCGTGATGCGGCCCGTGCGGTCGTCGACGATCGGCGCGCCCACGTTGCACCGCTCGAAGAGCCGGGCTCCGGCCTTCTGGGCCTGCCGGGCGAGCTGCTCGTCGAAGTCGTCGCGCTTGCGGACGAGACCGTAGTCGGGGAAGGAGGCGAGATCCGGCCAGTCGAGCTGGAGCCGCACGCCGCCGCCGATGATGCGCAGGCCCTTGTTGCGCAGCCAGCCGGCTTCCTCCGAGATGTCGATGCCCATGGCCACCAGCTGCTTGACGGCACGCGGGGTGAGGCCGTCGCCGCAGACCTTCTCGCGCGGGAACGCGGTCTTTTCCAGCAGGAGGACGTCGAGCCCCGCCTTGGCGAGGTGGTAGGCGGTGGTGGAGCCCGCCGGCCCCGCGCCCACGACGATCACATCGGCGGTGTTCTCCGAGAGGGGCTCGGTCACGACACTCACGGCGGGATCTCCCCAAGGTTCGGAATTGACGTGCCGACCGGCACGGGACATGGGCAGTCTATGCAGCGGCGTTGATCACCCGGCTGAAGGGCTGCCCGTGAACCGAGTTCTCCCCGCCGTGCGGCTGCGAGTCCCCACCCACGAGGACGCGTTCGCCTGGCACGGGCTCTTCGACGACCCGGACGTCATGGAGTTCCAGGGCGGCAGGGCCGCGGAACTCTCGGTCTACGAGGAGCTCACCGCCCGCCAGCGCCGGCACGACGCCGAGCTCGGCTTCTGCCTGTGGACCGTGCTGGACGAGTCGGGGCAGGTCATCGGCTTCACCGGCGCCCAGCCGTGGGAGCGGGACTGGGGCCCGGTCGGCATGATCGAGATCGGCTGGCGGCTGGGCCGGGAGCACTGGGGCAAGGGCTATGTGACGGCGGCCGCGCGGCAGACGCTGGCCCGGGTGCGGGCGGCCGGCGTGCCGGCTGTGGTCGCGATGGTCGACGCCCGCAACAGCCGGTCCATCGCCGTGACGCAGCGACTAGGCATGCGCCTCGCCGAGACCTTCACGACTCGGGCCTCGCGGCGGGCGGGGCACTGCTACCGGCTCGAACTCGGGGCCGTTGACGGAGAGTAGTCGACTGTCACAGCACGACACCTGTCGCTTCCGGCCGGTACGGAGCGGGAGTTACCCTTCCTGTACCGCTGGGGGTGACATCTGTGCACATATCCCGCAAGACACCCGATGTGCGTGTACCGCGTCTGGTCGGCCTGATGGCCGTGGACGCGCGGGAGACGGCCCGGGCGCAGGGTCTCCTCCTCACCACGCCGGACCGGCCCGCGCCCCCGCTCGCCGTCGTCGACTACGTCGTACGCCAGTACCCGCAGCCCGGTGCCGAGGTGCCGCGGGACTCGATGGTCTACGTGTGGTTCGACTTCGGACCCGGTGAGGGCGGTGGGGGTGTGCACGAACCGCGGGTCCCGCGTCCGCCCCGGGGCGGTCTCCAGCGCGAGCTGGACGAGCCGGGCGACCCCTGCATGGTCCTCAGCTCGCCTTGAAGCCCCGGTGCAGGGCGACGATCCCGCCGCTCAGGTTGCGCCAGGCCACCCGCGACCAGCCGGCCTTGCCCAGCCGCTCGGCCAGCGCGGGCTGGTCGGGCCAGACGCGGATGGACTCGGCGAGGTAGACGTAGGCGTCGGGGCTGGAGGACACGGCCCGGGCGACCGGCGGCAGGGCGCGCATCAGGTACTCGGTGTAGACCGTGCGGAACGGCGCCCAGGTCGGGTGCGAGAACTCGCAGATCACGATCCGCCCGCCGGGCCGGGTCACCCGGAGCATCTCGCGCAGGCCGGCGTCCGTGTCCTGCACGTTGCGCAGGCCGAAGGAGATGGTGACGGCGTCGAAGGTGTCGTCCTTGAAGGGGAGCCTCGTCGCGTCGCCGGCGGTGTACGGCAGCCAGGGCTGCCGCTGCTTGCCGACCTGGAGCATGCCCTGGGAGAAGTCGCACGGGACGACGTAGGCGCCGGTGCGGGCGAAGGGCAGCGAGGAGGTGCCGGTGCCCGCCGCGAGGTCGAGGATCTTCTGCGCGGGGCGCGCGTCGACCGCCTTGGCGACCTCCTTGCGCCATCGCCGGTCCTGGCCGAGGGACAGCACGTCGTTGGTCAGGTCGTACCGTTCCGCCACGTCGTCGAACATCGAGGCGACTTCGTGCGGCTGCTTGTCCAGGGATGCGCGGGTCACGGGCCCATTCTTGCAGCACGCCCTCCGGGCAGGGGCCGCGGCTGCTTCCCCACTGGCTGGCCGGGGCCAGGTACGTCTCGGACAGTAGAGCGCCTTTATGTGACTTAAACTGGGGTTTTGATGTGAAAGACCCATGAGAAACGACCCAGGCTGTCTCTTCTCTGAGAGTTTTCGGGAACGAACGCGTTTGCGGCCGGGAAACGTATCGGCTTGACCCCTGACCTCTTGCGAGAACGGGAGCGCACGTCATGAGGAGTTTGCGGAGGCCGGCCGCCGGGATCGGATGTCTGATCGCCTTCGCAGCAACGGGCTGTTCGGGCCAGGGCGGACCGGACCGCGCGGCACCCTCCGTGACAGCGGCGCCCGACACCTCGGCCCCTGCGGGGAGGGGCACCTCGTACGCCCCGTACGTCATCGCCGGGGAGCCCGCCGCCACCGACTCGGCCGGCTCCCCCACGACGTACAACCTCGCGTTCGTCATAGCCGACGGCGACGACTGCGTCCCCCGGTGGGACGGCTCCCACGCCATCGGCGACGCGGGGGTCGTGTCCCGTATCGCGAAGCTCAAGGAGGACGGCGGCCGGGTCCGGGTCTCCTTCGGCGGCGCCTCCGGCAAGGAACTCGCGGCGAGCTGCGACAGCGCGCCGGAATTGGCAGCGGCCTACGGCAAGGCGCTCGACGCGGCCGGTACGGCCCTCGCCGACTTCGACATCGAGGGCGACGAGCTGGGCGACTCCGCGTCCGTCGCCGTGCGTTCGAAGGCGATCGCGCAGTTGCAGAAGGAACGGCCCGGCCTGGAGGTCTCGTTCACCCTGCCGGTGATGCCCTCGGGTCTCGTCAAGGACAGCCTGGCGCTCCTCGCCTCCGCCAACGACCACGCTGTGCAGGTCTCCACCGTCAACCTCATGACGATGAACTACGGCCCGTCGTACGACGGTGACATGGGCGGCTACGCCCTCACGGCCGCCGAGGCCGCGCACGCCCAGCTGCGGAAGATGTTCGGCACCTCGGACGCGACCGCCTGGCGGGGCATGGCGCTCACCTCGATGATCGGCGTCAACGACGTCGAGGGCGAGACGTTCACGCTCGCGGACGCCGCCGAGGTCCGCGCGTTCGCCGAGGAGAAGGGCATCGCCTGGGTGTCGATGTGGTCGACGGCCCGGGACCGGCAGTGCCCGGACGGTGCCGGGCAGGCCGAGGCGGCGACCGATTGCAGCGGGGTGGCACAGGACCCCGGGGCGTTCGGGAAGGCGTTCGCGGGCTGACGACGGCCGACCGGGGCGGTCCTCACCGGCGACACGGTCCTCGGCCGCCGGGCAGCGCCGGGGTCAGCGGGCCCGGTACACCAGGCGGCCGGCCAGCACGGTCGCCACGCAGGTCACCGCGCCGCGCTCGCGCAGGACCGTCTCGTCGGGTACGTCGAACACGGCCAGGTCGGCCCGGCCGCCGACGGACAGCGGGGCGTGGACCGTGCCGCGCAGGTCGTACCCCTCCGCGAACGGGTCGAGGTCGGGCCGCTCACCGAGGAGCGTGCCGGGAGCCCCCGTGGTCCCCACGACGGTCAGCCCGGACCGGGCGACGGCCGTGGCCACCAGCGGATCGCGGAAACGGGCACCGGGTGAGGCGACGGCCGTGGTGCCGTACCGCAGCATCCGCTGCACTCCGCGCCGTACGCTGCCCGACCAGCGGGTCTCGGTGAGGTCGCCCAGGGCGGCCAACTCCTCGCCCCACAAGGGCTCTTCGCCCAGCTCGTCGGCTTCGCGCGGGTCGGGGTGGTAGCAGTGGCGCAGCAGCCACAGCGGGTGCCACTGGCGCAGCCCGGGGGTGAGCACGCCCGGCCAGCGCCGCACCCGCGCGCCCGGTGCCTCTTCGACGAGGTCCTCGTACGGCCCGACAGCCGCGATCCGGTCGCCGTCCACCAGGACGGCTCCGTCCGCGACGGTCGCGTCCATGGCGGGCGCGTCCGTGCCGGGTACGTCCGCGCCGGGTGCGTCCATGCCGGGTGCCGCGCCCGCCGGGAGGACCAGCGGGGCGGCGTGGATCGTCAGCACGGTGGGGTCAGTTGGGGGCCAGCAGCTTCAGCTCGGGGTGAGCCGTGCCGCCCGCGATGGCCGTGGAGGAGATGTGCGAGACCACGCGGTCGTCGACCGGGTCGTTCGCCGGGTCGTCGTGGACGACGAGGTGCTCGTAGGTGGTGGCGCGCTGGGCGGGCACCCGGCCCGCCTTCCGGATCAGATCGATGATCTCCATCCGGTTGGACCGGTGCTTGGCACCGGCCGACGACACCACGTTCTCCTCCAGCATGATCGAGCCGAGGTCGTCGGCTCCGTAGTGCAGGGAGAGCTGGCCGACCTCCTTGCCCGTGGTCAGCCAGGAGCCCTGGATGTGGGCGATGTTGTCCATGAACAGCCGCGCGATGGCGATCATCCGCAGGTACTCGAAGAGCGTCGCCTGCGTGCGGCCCTTCAGATGGTTGTTCTCCGGCTGGTAGGTGTACGGGATGAAGGCGCGGAAGCCGCCCGTGCGGTCCTGGACGTCCCGGATCATCCGCAGGTGCTCGATGCGCTCGGCGTTGGTCTCGCCGGTGCCCATGAGCATGGTGGAGGTGGACTCCACGCCCAGGTTGTGCGCGATCTCCATGATCTCCAGCCAGCGCTCGCCGGACTCCTTCAGCGGGGCGATGGCCTTGCGGGGCCGCTCGGGCAGCAGTTCGGCGCCGGCACCGGCGAAGGAGTCGAGGCCGGCGGCGTGGATGCGCTGGATGGCCTCCTCCACGCTCACCTTGGAGATCCGGGCCATGTGCTCGACCTCGGACGCGCCCAGCGAGTGGATCACCAGCTGCGGGAACGCGTCCTTGATCGCCTTGAAGTGCTTCTCGTAGTACTCGACGCCGTAGTCCGGGTGGTGTCCGCCCTGGAACATGATCTGCGTGCCGCCGAGCTCGACGGTCTCCGCGCACCTGCGCAGGATGTCGTCCAGGTCCCGGGTCCAGCCCTTGGCGGTGTCCTTGGGGGCGGCGTAGAACGCGCAGAAGCGGCACGCCGTGACGCAGACGTTCGTGTAGTTGATGTTGCGCTCGATGATGTACGTCGCGATGTGCTCGGTCCCCGCGTACCGGCGGCGGCGTACGGCGTCGGCGGCGGCGCCCAGGGCGTGCAGCGGGGCGTCCCGGTACAGCACGAGCGCCTCGTCCGGGGTGATCCGCCCACCGGCGGCTGCACGGTCGAGGATGGGCTGAAGGTCGGCCTTCTCGGTCACCGGGCGTCCCTTTCGTAAGGGTTGTGGACGGACCAGCCCAGCGTACGCCAGGGGTTCGGTCGACTGGACGTCAGGCCGTGCGGGCGGGGTGCGGGGCGGGGGCGGGCGGGGTGCTCGGTGCCGAGAGGCGCTGCGGCTCGCGACGCCGGGCGAGCCACAGCACGAGCGCGGCGTAGAGCAGGTCGGTGGCCATGGCGGTGAGGGCGAGCGGCCAGGGCGCGTCGGCCGCGGTCTCGTCCGACGACAGTCCGCCGACGACCGCGGCGGAGACACCGAAGGCCAGCAGGTTGTTCAGCACGTGCAGGACGATGGCCGCTTCGAGTCCGCCGGTGCGAATCGTGAGCAGACCCATCACAAGACCGTTCACCAGCAGCCCGAGGAAGCCCCACCTGGTCCCCCAGCCGTGGGCCGCGGCGAACAGTACGGCCTGCGGGATCACGGCGAGCCACGGGGAGCGCAGGAACGCCCCGACCGCCTGAAGCAGCCAGCCGCGGAAGACGTACTCCTCGGCCGCGGCCTGCAGCGGGACGAGGACGGCCAGCACGGCCAGCGCCGCGAGGAAGGAGCGCCAGCCCACCCAGGTGTCGGACTCGCCCGAGTCGCCCGGCAGGAAGAAGGAGATCACCGTGAGCATGAGGATGGGCGGCAGCCCGGCCAGCAGGCACCACCCGAACCAGCCGATCCGCAGCCGCCCGGTGACCGACGTGACGGTCCCGGCGGCCCGTCTCGCCGGCCACAGCGTGGCCAGCAGCACCAGGGGCAGGGCTATCGCGAGGGACACGAGATCCATCGCGGTGTTCCCGAGCGGCCCTAAGTCGGCACCGCCGTCGGTCAGTTCGGGGGCACCGAGCGCCGTGCCGAGCCCGTAGGAGACGGCCAGCAGCACGAGCAGGATCACGAAATAGGCGAAGGCCAACAGCACCGTGCCGACCACCGGCCGCCACCAGCGGTGACGACCGGTGGTGCGGTCCATGCGGTGGTACGGGTGAGGGCCGGGGTCCGGGAACGGCCCGACGGGGTGCGCGGTCGGATAGGCAGGGTAGGGAGTTGCGTTTGTCATGATCAGCATCATGACAGCGCCGGTTGCGTGGATCACAGGCGTTCGGCGGGCTCTCGGGCGCGTGTCCGCGTGCCGGGTGAGCGGGTACGCGCCGCCCGCTGTCAGGCCGTGTACGCGCCCACCAGAAGGCCCAGGAACGCGCCCGCGATCAGGAACGGGCCGAAGGGGATGGCCGTTTTGCGGGTGGCTCGGCGGGTGATCACCAGGGCGGCGCCGTACAGCGCGCCCAGGAGGAAACCGGCGAACGTGCCGAGCATGACCGTCGGCCAGCCGTACCAGCCGAGGGCGGCGCCGGTACCGAGGGCGAGTTTGACGTCGCCGAAGCCCATGCCGGCGGGGTTGACGAGGAACAGGACGAAGTAGCCGCCGCCCAGGGCGAGGGAGCCGAGCAGGGCGGTCGTCCAGTGGCCCGCGTGTTCGGGGACGAGAGCGGTGAGGCCGAGCAGGGCCAAGGCGGCCGCGGCGAAGGGGAGGGTGAGCGGGTCGGGCAGACGCCGTACCCGGAAGTCGACGACCGTGAGCAGCACGCCGGCCGGGGCGAGCAGCAGCCAGACCCCGAGCTCGGGGCGGGTGCCGGTCGCGGCGGCGAGGACCGCGCAGACCAGGGCGGTGGCGATCACCAGGGGCGTCGTACGCGGTCCGTATCCGGGCTCCGCACACTCCGGGCATGCCGCCCGCCCCAGCCAGCCCTCGACGGGGTGCCCGCCGGGACACTCCTTGCGCCACTCCTCCCCCGACGGCGCCGAGAACCGGTAGGCCGCGCGCGGCAGCAACGCTCCCGCCGCCGCGCCCCACAGCGCGGCGACGAGGACCAGCAGCCCGGTGCTCATCCCACCGCGGCGATCGCGTCACGCCACGTCGGCAGCAGCTCGTCGAGCAGTGCCTCGGTGCGCGGCGGCAGCCCGCGGGCACCGCTGCGGCCGATGAGGTCGGTGGCGAGTCCGGTCAGCCGTTCCGTGTCACCGGTGGCGTGGGTGGCGCGCAGCAGCTCGTGCCACAGGCGCTCGTCCGCCGGAGCGGTGCGCAGGGCCGCGTCGAGCGCCTCGATGGCCTTCTCCGCGCGGTCCTTCTCCATGTGGAACGCACACAGCGCGAGCCCCGTGTCCGCGACGAGCAGCGGCAGCTGGGCGTCGACGATCTCGTGGGAGAGCCACTGGTAACGGCCCTCGGGCCGGTCGGCGAGCAGCGGCCCGCGCACCAGCACCAGCGCGTCGGTGAGCAGTCGCCCGCGCACGGCCCGGCTGCCGACGCCCCGGCCCTGCGTGGCCTCGTGGTACAGGGACCGCAGCACGTCCAGGTCGGAGACGACCGTCTTGGCGAGCGTGAGCCGGCCGGAGCCGTCGGTGGCGAGGCGGGGCGTGCCGTCGGGGTCGGTGCCGAGCCAGTCGCGCAGCCGGTCGAGCAGCGCGCTGCGCACGTCGTCGGTGACACCCCGCGGCCACAGCGCCGAGGACAGCACGCGCGGATGCACGCCCTCGCGGTGCAGGAGCAGCAGGGCGAGCGCCTCGTGCAGCAGCGCGCTGCGCTCCCCGTCCGGGTTGTCCAGCCCGATGATCTCGTACGGCCCAACGAGCCGGGCGTACACCGCCGGCCGCCCCTGCTCGCTGATGTCGACGAGGAACGGCGGAGCGGTCGCCGGCCCGTCGGTCTCGCGCTCCGGGTCGGCCTCGACGAACAGCTCGACCACGGCCCGCTGCTGTGCGACGGGCAGCAACTGGGCGTCGAGTTCGAGCCCGAGGAGGGGCGCGAGCAGCTTGCCCTGGCCGGTGATCTCCATCTCCCAGGCGGCGCCCGGCAGATCGCCGGTCTCGGTGCCGACGAGGTAGCCGATGCCGAGACGGCTCGCGTCGGCGGCGAGTTCGGCGAGCTTGACGGCGTCCTCGGCGGACGGCTGGGCGGCGAGCAGGACCAGGTGCGGGGCCCAGCGGGTGTGCTGGGCGGGCCCGGTGCGCCCGGTGAGGACGGAGTCGTGCCCGGCGGCGCCCAGCGCTCCGCGCCGCTGCCGCGTCTCGGCCTCCATGGTCTCGACGAGGGCCTCGATGTCGTCCAGGTGCCGGATCCGGTTCGGGGCGAGGGGCGTGAGGTCCTCACCGAAGCCGACGAGGGTGATGGTCATGCGGTCCGACCAGCCGTTGGTCGCCAACTCGGCGGCCACGGACGCGAAGACGGCGGCCCGGTCGGCCTCCCGGCCGCTCAGCGAGACGATGCCGGGCACGGCCTCCAGGTTGAGCAGCAGCCGCGAGTCGTCCATGGTGCCGAGGCTGACCAGGCCGGGGTAGGGCGCGGCCGTGTCGACATCCTCGTAGCGCTCGGCGTCGGTGCGGGAGAGCATCCAGAACGTCTGGTCCTGCCCCTGCTGCCAGGGGGTCGGGGGCTTCCCGGCGGGCTGGGCGAGCTGGAGGTGCAGGTCGCCGTTGCTGAGCCAGGCCGCGTAGACGACCGGCAGCGCGCGTGACTCCTCGGCAAGGGAGGCGGCGAGACCGCGCAGGGACCGGTCGAGCAGCCGTACGCCCTCGGGGTCGGCGCCGACGAGCAGCGCGTCCTGGACGTCCTGCGCGTCACCGCTCGGCGTGGGCGGCTCCATGCCGCGCCGCCCGCCGATGGAGCCGAACGCCGACTGCCACAGGGCCTGCCGGCGCCGCCGCCCCAGGGCGCCGAGGAGACCGGCGGCGAGGAGGGGCGCGGTGAGGAGGGCTTCGGGGAGGCCGAAGGAGCTGTCGGACTCGGCGCCGACGGCGGTGGCCTGCTGGTGCCCGGTGTCGTGGGCGGGCCGCTGCTGGTCGGGTACGGACACCTGGGTGGCGCCGCCGCCGTGTGCCTGGTCGCTTCCGCCCTGGGCGCCGCCTCCGCCCTGGGCGTGGTCGCCGGTCCGGGCGTAGTCGCTGATCTGCTGCTGCACGTCGGGCGACACGCTGGGTGCCTCGTCGGGCATCTCGACGAGGTCGCCGCCGCGGGCGTCGCCCGGCATCTCCATGATCCAGCCGGGCCGGATGAGGCTGGCCTCGGAGAGCTTGGACCCGTCCGGCTGCACGCGGTCCTTGTTGAGCTCGAAGATCTCCTTGTAGCGGCGCCCGTCGCCGAGGTGACGCTGGGCTATCTCCCAGAGGGAGTCGTGGTGACGGCCCTCGGGCGGCTGGATCCGGTAGTACTTCGTGTCGCCCTGCTTGGCGGTGCTGCCGCCGGCGTCGGCGTGGGCGGCGGCGTGCGAGGCCTGCTCGGCGAGGGCGGCCGCGGCGCCGGAGGCCTGCTCCTGCTGCTGGGCGAAGATGCCCGGGGTGGCCTGGGCGGCGGCGACGGTCGGCTTCTGGTTGGCGTCGTAGCCGTTCCCGAGCTGCGACAGGCCCGGCGTGAAGCTGGCGGCGGTGGCGCCGACGAGCAGCAGCGCGGCGACGAGCTGACGTGCGAGCAGCTGACTCGGCCCTGCGCCGGGCACCCGCCCCGGCACGCCGACACCCGACAGCGCGGCCTTCATCTCCACGAGCACGCACGCCGTGAACTGCGCCCACGCCAGCCACACGATGACGGTGAGGATGTTCAGGAACGTGTGAACGGTGATCTCTTGCTGCAGCCAGTCGAAACTGGGCACCCCGCTCGGCAGCGGCCACCCGATCTGCGTGGCCAGTGCGCCCGGCACGCCGACGAGCAGCACGGCCAGGGCGACGAAGGCGAAGAACGCCTTGACGAAGTCCCCGAACGACCGCCGCCGGATCCTCACCGGCTGCGGGGTCCGGTTCCTGGGGGCGGCCGTGGCTCCCGTCGCTCCCGTCGAGCTTGACGAGCTTGAGGTGCGGCGTCGCGGCATGGCGGGTGTCCTGGGGTCGTGTGTGGAGTGGGGTGGGGCTGAGCTGTGGGGTGGGGGTGTGCTGAGCCTACAGAGATCTTATGGACTCTTATCGGGGTCGTCGAAGGGCAGCGGCAAGGAACCTCACTGCCGTCCGATTTGCCCTTGTAGCCACGGGCGTCGACCCGGCGGCCGAACGCAACGATCACTCTTCTTCGCGAGCGCCACCCCCGCCCCTCACACTCTCCACACAATCACCCAAGGTGGGCCGAGGGCCCAACACGCCCCCCTGACAGCTTCGTTCCCCGTCGCACACGTCGAGCTTCGGGGGAGAAGCCATCGGACCAGGACAGCGCGGCAGCCCTCGAGGACGCCACCAACTGCATTCGCGCGCTGAACCACGGCATCACCAAGCAGGCCCCGGACGATCCCGCCTTCCAGTTCTACTCGTCGGGCCAGTTCGCCGTCCGGTGCGCGGAGGATCGTCGCCCTGCTCAGCCGAAGCCCCCTCGACGCAGGCAGCGACTTCACCGCTCCCCAGGCGTGAAACGCACTGTTCGCAACCGCCACGCCACACTCCTCACCTTCCCCACACAATCCCCCACTGCCTCCCATGGAGCCGTGATCCACCCCTGATAGCTTCGTTCCCTGTCGCGTACACCGAAACAACGGGGAGATCAACTGTGGCCCGCCGCGCACTGACCACGACTGCCGCAGCGTTCGCCACGGCGGCGGCGCTGCTTCTGACCGCCTGTGGCGGGGGCGACGACTCGGCATCGGACGACATCAAGGGCGCGGACAACAGCTCACCCAGCCCAACGGCCTCGAAGTCGTCCACGACACCCGGCGTGAAGCGCCCGGTCATCAAGCTCCCCAGCAGCTTCCAGCTGACCTTCGAGAACTGGACGAGCAGCGATCCCGAGGAGCAGGCCGTGCTCGACGACGCCAAGGAAGAGGTCCGGGCCGGATACGCGGCGATCATCGCGAACGACCCGGACAGCGCAGCCGTGACCTTCTACGACACCAAAGGAATCCGCGGGCTGACCAAGGAGTGGATCAAGTCCTACACGGACAAGGACCTCACCGTCATCGGTGAGCTGCCCGCCTTCGACCCCAAGCTCGTCATGGCCGAGAACGGCAGGGGAGCCTCGCTCACCTACTGCACGGACGAGACCGACGCGAAGACCAGGAACCGCAAGACCAACAAGGTCGAGGGGAATCCTGCGGGCACCAACCCCTACGTCCGCTACTCGGTCTCCCTGGCGAAGAGCGAGCAGGGCGTGTGGCAGAACTCGTCGGTGCGCGGCGAACGAGGGAAGTGCTCCAGGTGAGGGCGCCGTACCGAGCAATACCCCTGATCACCACGTCCCTTGTCGTGGCACTTCTGAGCTCGTCGCCGGCCGGCGCGTTCGGAGGCATGGGAAGCGGCGTGCGAGGCGGCTCCAACGACAGCGGTGAACTGTCCGCCTCAGCCTCGCACTCCCGCATCAAGGTCACCCAGACCAGCGGCCCCACCGGCGGCAAGCAGGGCACCGTCGCTTCGACGGACGTGAACTGGAAGCCGCCGCCGTGCTGGTACGAGCCCGTCTTCACCCCTGAGCAGCTGAAGAACTTCTCGGAGAACGACGGCAGCGGCGATGTCGGTCTGCGTGACGGCTGGTACGGGTCGAAGCTCTGGACCGACCACTTCCGGGACGAGAAGGACGCCACCACCATCTTCACGAAGCCGGCGACCGTGAAGGGGTACAAGAACTACAACCTCGGCAAGAAGGGCTACTTCTGGCGAGGAGTCGCGCCCAACGTGACCGGACTCGACGACACGTCCCTGTGCAGCCGGCTGATGTTCTGGCAGGACGCGGGCGAGATCCCCGACGTGCCGAAGGCACCCACCCCGAAGATCCTCGCCGAGTACGCCTACGACAAGGTCAAGGTCCCCGAGACCGAGGTGGAGCTGAAACCGGCGGCCAGGTCGACGGTGAACCTCCCGACCTGGGCCTGGCTCGACAAGGGCACCTTCAAGGAGGTCAAGGTCCGCGCGGAACTCCCCGGTACGGGCCTGTGGGCGGAGACCACCGCCAAGCCGGTCGCGCTCCACCTGGACCCGGGCACCGAGGACGCCGAGATCTTCCCCGCCTCCGGCGACTGCGCGATCAACGACGACGGTTCCATCGGCACGCCGTACGCCAAGGACAACGCCGACACGACCCCACCGTGCGGCATCCGCTACCTGCGCGCCACCGACGGCACCCCCTACCAGCTCTCCGCCAGCATCACCTGGAAGATCACCTGGCAAGGATCCGACGGCACCGACGGCGACCTCCCCGACGGCACCTTCGAGACCACCCAGGACATGAACGTCCAGGAGATCCAGTCGATCAACCGCTGACGCACCGCACGCTCGTGCCCATGATCGTCAGGCGCAGGCCGTCAGTGAAAAGGCCCCGGGTTCGAAGTCCCGGGGCCTTTTCATGCGTTCGTCAGTGAGCGACGGCCGCGTTGAGGTGCAGGTCCGCCGCGATGCCCTGCGGCGAGACGGAGAGGCCCACGCCGCCGCCGACGCCGGTGGTGAGGCCCGCGGCCGTGGTCTCGACGTAGAGACCGGCAGCGGCGCCGGCACCCGCGGTGGCACCGCCCGCCTGGCCGCCGGCGATGGTGTCCAGCTCGGCGTCGGACATCTGGGCGGTCTCGATCTGCGGGGTGAAGGCCATGGGGGGCGGTTCCCTTCGTTTCATTCACTTCAATTGCTCGAGCGCGACCGATCAAAGCACGCCGGAGTAGGGGCGGCCAGTCAGTGCCCAGTCCGCGGATGGGAAAGCGGACGGAAAGGAGGGAGTGAATTCATCGGTGTGACCATTCGGTCACCGGGGGCCTCGCGGCCTTCACACCTTCTGCCGTTTCGCGATACAGGAATGCGGTCCGCGGCACGGAAAACGGTTCGGGCCGGGCTGCTTCCCCACTCCATCCCGGCCTCACAGTGAACGGTGTGCAGATTCGCGGGATGTTCGGGATCGGGATCGGCTCAGCCGACCTCGTTCTCCGCCACCGCCTGCCCGTGGACCACCACGTCACCGCCGTAGAACATTCCCGTGAAGACCGGGGAGTACGTGAGCTGCACCTCGACCTCGACCTGCTCGGCGTTCGCCGCCACGCAGTGGGTCGCGCCGATGTCCGCGCCCGTCATGTCCATCTCGCGGGCGAACGCCTTCACGCGGGCGTTGCAGTTCTCGAAGTTGATGGGGGCGGGGCCGCCCTCGTTCTCGTAGAGGGCGTCGCGGTCGATGTCCTGGGCCGCGTAGCGGGCGGCCTGTTCGGCGATGTCGGCGGCGCGTTCCCGCTTGGAGATGGACAGGCCGCCGTCGATGACGAACGCGGACAGCGAGAGGAAGACCAGCGTGAAGATGATGACCGCGCCGGCACCGGAGCCGCGGTCGTCCAGACGCGCGCCACGGGCCGTCCACCACGACAGCCAGGAGCACCGGAGGTGCCTCACACCGACCTCCGGAACGGGTCGAGCGGGGAGCTGAAGCTCGCCGACAGCGTCGTCGGAACGTCGAGGCCGAGCATGGCCAGACCCCGCACCTGGCAGCTCACCTCTACCGTGAAGATGGTGTCCGGTTCGAAGCCCTGGCTGGTCTGCGTGACGTTCACCGGTCCCGAGCAGACGTCCGCCAGGTTGGCCTCGGCGGCCTTCTTGGCCTCGGCCATGGCCGTCGCGTGGTCCTTCTGGATCGAACCCGCGCGGGCCGCGTCCCTGGCCGCGCCGTCGAGCGCTCCCCGGCCGTCCACGAGCTGGCCGAAGGCCACCAGGACCAGGATGAACAGGATCATCACCGGTGCGAGGATCACGACTTCGACGGTGGACAGGCCACTGTCGTCCGCGGACCAGCGGTCCTCGGGGAGGGAAGGGACGGACATTCAGTTGCCCTCTTCCTGCACGAAACGCTCCACCGGCCCCGCCGACTGGGCGTGCACCGTCAGATCCAGCCCGGGAAACACCGTCGGGACCCGGGCCGCGATCTCCACGCCCACGGTGTTCTGCTCCGGCTGCAGCATCGTCACGTCCGGGGACAGCACCAACTGCGGTCCCAGCTGCTGGATGTAGCTGTCCACCACGTCCCGCGCCTCGCCCCGCCACGCGCCCGGCTGTTCGTCGGCCGTGGCACGGGCCTTGCGGGCTCCGGCCTGGGCCGCCGCCTGGGCGACGTGATCCGCGAAGAAGTACAGGGCGAACTGCACCGTAGCGAAGATCATGAAGAACAGGACCGGGGTGAGCAGCACGAACTCGATCGCGGTCATGCCTGAATCGCCGCGGGTGGCCGCCCGTTCCCGTGCGGCCCGCGCCCAGCGGCGTACCCGTCTGCTGACGTCTGCCGGCATCCCCGTGAACCCCGTTGCTCCTGCTCCAGATGCTCTTGAGGCGATCAGCAGGTCTTGCCCGCGTCCGCACCCTTGATGCAGTCGCCGACCTTGTTGGCGCCCTCGCTGAGCGCGGCGTTGATGATGGCGGCCACGACACCCACGATCGCCACGACGACCGCGGAGATGATGACCCACTCGACCGCGGAGGCACCGCGGTCCAGCTCGCCCGAGCGGGCCCGCTCGGTGCGCGCCTGGAGGAAGGTGACGAGGAAGTCCACGGCGGGAATGCCGGTGTGGAAGTTACGTCCGTTCATGACGTCTTGTCCTTTCGAAATCAGGTCACGGAGGTTCTGGAGTTGTGAAGGTCGCTCACTGCGAGCTCAACGCAAGGCTCATGCACGGCTCACTGCACCTGGAACACCCGCATCGCCGCCGGAAAGATCAGGAACACCAGGAACCCGGCGCACAGCAGCAGCTGCGCCACGAGCATCGACTGGGACTTCTCGCCCGCGCTGCCCTCGATCTCGGCGAGTTCACGGTGGCGCATGGTCTCGGCGCGGGAGGCGAGGGACTCGCGGACCTTGGCACCGTCGTCCGCGACCAGGGCCAGGGAGGCGGAGAGGTCCTTCAGCTCCTCAACGCCGATCTCCTCGCCGAGCGCGCCGAGTGCCTGCCACTGGCTGACGCCGGTGATGCGGGCGTCGGACAGGGCGTTGCGGATGCGCTGGTTGGCCCAGCCGTCGGAGACCTCGGCCGCGGCCATCAGCGCCTCGGGCAGCCCGCGTCCGCCGGCGAGGCTCATCGACACCAGGTCGAGGTAGGCACCGATCACGCGCCGCAGGTCGCGCCGCTTCTCGGCGGCGTCCCGCCGTACCTCCAGGTCGGGCAGGAAGAAGAAGACGACCGCGAAGAGCAGCGCCAGCCAGACCGGGATGATCGGGCTCCTGCCGAAGCCCAGGGTGTAGACGATGGCGAACAGGAACGGACCGAAGAACAGGCCGGCCACACCCAGCAGCACCTTCGTCGCCAGGAACTTCTCCCAGCTGCGGTCCAGCACCGCCAGATCCGCGCGCAGCGAGCGCTGCTCCCAGCCCTGCTGGAGGTAGAACTCCGAGACGCGCAGGCCCACTTCCGCGCGCAGCGCGCCCAGGCGGCCCTTCTCCCGCTCGACCCGGGCCGACTCGTAGGCCGAGCCGCGGGCGCGCATCGCGTCGATCCGCGCGACCTGCGAGATCGCGCTGCGCTTGCTGGGCATGAGGGCACGGACGAGGGCGTAGATGCCCAGGCCGATGACGGCGCCCACGACGAGCGGCATCGTGAGATCCATCAGCGTGCCCCCTCTTCCTGCGGCAGCCGCTGCTGCGACTGCGCCCCCGACGGCGTCCTCGGGCGGACGAACTGGACGGATGCCTCGTCGCGGACGAGGAAGCGCTCGGGCGTCTCGATGGTGGACAGCTTGCGCAGCCACCAGAAGCCGAGCGCGAACAGGCCGCAGACACAGGCCAGGACGAGCTGCCCGACGGCCGTTCCGTACGGCGCCACGAAGTCGCGGTTGAAGATGGACAGGCCGAGCACGAAGGCGATGGAGACCGCGACGACGATCTGAACCGACCTGCGGGTCGAGGCGCGCTGGGCCATGACCCGCTGGCGCATGTCGACCTCCTCGCGGGCCGACTTGGCCAGGGCGCCCAGCACTTGGCGCAGACCCGGGCCGCGCAGCCGGGCGTTGAGGATGAGGGCCGCGACGATGATGTCGGCGGACGCGTCGTCGATCTCGTCGGCGAGCTGCTGGAGCGCCTCGGGCAGCGGGGTGCGGGCGCGCAGCCGGTCGACGAGGGCGTCGAGGTGGGGCCGCAGGACGGGGGCCGCGGCGCGGGCGGAGGCCGGGATGGCCTGCTCCAGGCCCACGGCGCCGGCGATGGTGTCGCGCAGGGACTCCGTCCAGGAGGCCAGGGCCTCCACGCGGCGCATGGCGGCCCGCTCCTCGCCGGCCCCGCCGAACAGGCGGTCCCAGAAGAAGACGAGGACACCGGCCGCGATGCCCGCGACGGCCCAGCGGGTCAGGACGAGGACGACCAGGCCGACGATGGCGGCGAGCGAGCCGCGTTGCCCGGCGAAGCGGATCAGTTCGCTCGCCCGCTCGGCGGCCTTCTGCTTCTCGTGGTCGGGCTTGGCGGGCAGCCCGCGGATCGCGATGAGGAGCAGGGCGAGCCCGCCTCCGACGGCGACACCGCTGCCTATCGAGTACAGGACGGTGGTGGAGAACAGGCCGCCCATGGCGCCGAGCGAGCCGATTGCCGCGAGATTCGTGGTCATCCCCGGCTCACCCCCAGGTCCCGGTCGGCCGGTAGCCGTGTGCCATCAGTTCCTCCAGGCAGGCTATGGGGGCGTGCGGCACGATCCGGCCGTCGGGGGCCTCCGCGAACACCTCGCTCGACAGCACGCGTCCGTCGACGCCGTTGACCTCGCGGACCGAGGTGACCATGCGCTGGAGGCGGCCGCCGTTGCCGTAGTTGTTGCGTCGCTGGATGAAGACGACGAAGTTGACCGCGCCCGCGATCAGCATCTGGCTGGCCTCGATGGGCAGCCGTTCCGTGGCCTGCAGCGCGTAGGTGGAAATACGGTTGAAGACCTCGTGCGAGCTGTTGGCGTGGATCGTGGACAGGGAGCCGTCGTTGCCCTGTGACATCGCGTTGAGCATGGTGACGATCTCGTCGCCGAGGACCTCACCCACGATGACGCGGGAGGGGTTCATACGCAGCGAGCGTCGCACCAGTTCCGCCATCGAAATGGTGCCCTGGCCCTCGGAGTTGGGCAGGCGCTCCTCGAACGCGACGACGTTGGGGTGCAGGTCGGGGAAGGTGTCGAGGCCGAGCTCCAGGGCCCGTTCGACGGTGATGAGGCGCTCGTGCGGCGGAATCTCGTTGGCGAGGGCCCGAAGGAGCGTGGTCTTACCGGCGTTGGTCGCGCCGGCGATCATGATGTTCTTGCGGGCGCGGACCGCGCAGGCCATGAAGTGGGCGACCTCGGGCGACAGTGTGCCGTTGCCGACGAGGTCGGAGATGAACACCTTGCCCATGCGCGCCCGGCGGATGGACAGCGCGGGGCGCCGGGTGACGTCCATGACGGCCGACAGACGCGAACCGTCGGGCAGGCGCAGGTCGAGCTGCGGGTTGGCGGAGTCGAAGGGACGCGAGGACAGACCCGAGTAGGCACCCAGCACCTGGATGAGCTCGATGAGCTCCTCGTCGGTCTCGGCGACGGGGTCGCCCTGCACCTCGCGGCCGTCGGCGTACCCGATGAACACCTGGTCGCAGCCGTTGATGTCGATGTTCTCGACCTCGGGGTTGTCCAGCAGCGGCTGGAGCCGGCCGACGCCGAACAGCGCGGCGTGCACGGCGGCCGCGTACTGCTCCTCGGTCTCGGCGTCCAGCGGCGTACGGCCCGCGTTGATCTCGGCGCGGGCGTACTCCTCCAGGATCTGGGCTATGACGGCACGGGCGTACTGCCGTTCGTCCTCCGCGGACATCGGCGTGACGCCCGCGACCTGGTCCTGCCGGCGCTGCTCGGCGATGCGGTCGCCGGCGTCCTGGCGGAACCGCTTGACCAACTGGTGGTCGACAGCGGTCATGCGCCGGCCCCCGCGTGGCCCTGCATCTGGCCCGGACCGTGCGGGGCGTGGCGGGCCTGGTCGGCCTGCGCCGAGGCGGCCCAGGCGGCGCCGTACTGCTGGTAGAGGTCGGCGGCGACCTTGCGGGCCGAGCGGATCAGCAGCGACTTGTCGAGACGGCCGCGCTTACGGCCGGCCAGCTGGTCGGCGCCGGCCGGGTCGTCGGCGATGGTCCCGACCACGCGGGCACCGGTCTGGGCGTGCACCAGCATGTCGTTGACCTGCGAGGCGAGCTTGCCGGCGGTGCCGGTGTCGGCGATCAGGACGACGCCGATCATCGGAGTGCCGAGACTCGCGACGCCACGCGATCCGCCGTGCAGCTTGCCCGCGAGGGCGGCGGCGCGGTCACGGACACGGGCGATGGCCTCGGGCTCGGTGCGCGAGACGAGCAGCACGAGCGCGGCGTGCGGGAAGAGTTCGACGGCCGGGGTGTCGCCACTGATGCGTCCGCAGTCGGCTATGACGTCGGCGGCGGCGTGCGGGGAGTCGGCGAGGGAGTTGAAAGCGTGCCCGAGGGTCGGCCACAACCCCGCCAGCCCGGCGGCCTGTTCGGCGATCCCGAGCCCGACGAGGACCTCGAGCCCGCCGCTCAGCGGCTGTACGTGGTCCCAGAGCTGGTCGGGCACGAGGCCGCGGCGTGCGGTGGCGGCGATGGACAGCATGCCGGTGTTGGGGTTGAGCGGTCCGCCGTGCGCGGCGGCACTGCGGTAGACGAGGTCACCGCCCGCCGGGTCCGCCTCGGCGAGCAGGACACGCCGCGGCCAGACCGCCGCGAGGGCGACGGCCGCGGTGGTGACGCCGGGGGAACCCTTGTCGGCGGCGAGAGCGATGAGCGCCATGGGTCGGGTGCCGCCTTCTAGTTGCCGGGGACGTGCACGATGGCGACTTCGTTCGCGGCCGCCGCGGAGGCGAGCGCGGCCGCGTCGGCCTGATCGACGAGGAGGGTGAGCGACAGGTTGCCCGTGCTCACGGTGGCGTCGTCGTCCGCCTCGACGCCGTTCACGCGCGCGTTGTCGACGAGGGCGCCACCGGAGGAGGTGCCGCTGGAAGCGCTGTTGCCCTCGGAGTTGCTCGAACCGGAGCCGGTGGAGCCGACGCGGTAGGCGGACACGATGTCGCCGGCCTTGATGTCCGCGGGGTACGTGCCCTCCTTGAGGGCGAGTCCGACGGCGGCCTTGCCGGCGGGCAGGCTCGCCTTCTTGGCGAACATCTGGCCCATCACTACCGTGTCGGGGTAGATCGTCGTTTTGGCCTTGAGCGTCTTGAGCGTGTCCAGCTGGGACCACTTGACGTAGTTGATGCTGTCATCGGCGGCGACCATCACCGACGTCGCGTTGTCTTTGGTGACGGCCTCCCCGGCCTGGATCTCCTTCGTCACCTTGACGACCTCGATGCGGTCACCAGCCTGCAGAACGAGCATGGTCGCGCCCAGCGCACCCACCAGGATGAGCAGCACGGCGAGTGCGGCCAGTGCCGGTTTGCGCTCGCGAGGCGGGGTGGGAAGCCGGTCGCCGATCGACGGCTGAGCCGGAGCGGCAGAACGACCTGCGCCCGCCCCCGTACGCTCTTGGATCTTCACGCAACCGCTCCCCGTACACCCAAGAAGATGTCTGTCATGTGCCTTCAAATTCGGACACTTCACCCGCGTCGACCCGCACGGAAAGGTACGGGACGGGCCGGACGTACTCGCCCGACCTGGGCGAATAGCCAGCACTGGGGGTGAGTGTCAAGCCATCGCACCGTATCAGCCGCACATAAGCCCCTCAAGGCGCGTCCGGCCCCATGGGCCGCAGGCTGCGGCCTGTTATCCATCTGCAACGTCGCCCCCGCTCAACCCGGCTGGGACCGACCCCACATGGCACCCTCACCTGTGCGCCAGCGAATCGCCACCACCCCCAACAGCCCGGGCCGACCGCCGGGTTCGTCACCTACCGGCCATGATGCCTGCACGATTCACTCACGAAGTCGGAGTGAGACGCCCCACGGTCATGCCCTCGCGAGGGTGATGGCCTTGAGCGTCGCCGCACTCTTGGGGGTACCGAGATCAGGCGACGTAGTGGGGGGAGTCTGCGGGGTGATTCGCCATTCGCCCGGGCTGCCCCGCCACCGCCGCGGACGGCGATGCCCCGAGCGCCGGGCAGCGCGTCGCGGACGCCCCTCACCAAGGCGACGCCCTCGACGGCGACTCCGCCGTACTGGCGGGAACGGTCACGACCGGCTCCCGTAGCGCGCGACCCAGCCCCCCGAGCCGCCATGCCATGATCTTCGCTCGAATCAGCGACCGAGGAGCCCCCCATTGAAGCGCGCCGCCCTGGCCGTCGTCTCCGTCCTGGCCCTGACCTCCGCACTGACCGCCTGCTCGGGCGGTGAGGCCACGCCTTCTGCTTCGCCGTCGGCGCCGAAAGCCAAGCAGATCACTCCGGCACAGCGGCTGGCGAAGGTCATCGTGACGAAGGGCGACCTGCCCGGCCACAACGTGTCCGAGCCGGAAGCCGAGTACGCCTTCGCCAAGTCCTCGGACGAGGTCACGGTCGACAGGTCCGGCTGCGCTCCGCTGGCCTACGCGATGAACCAACTCCCGCTCGGCGAACCGCAGGCCGACCTCACACGCAGTGCCGGGGCGGGCTACGGCAAGGCGAGCACGTACATCACTCTCGCCTTGTACGAGCCGGCGGCCGAGGCCGAGTCGGCGCTGGCAGAGTTGGCGAAGGCCGTACCGGAGTGCGCGGACGGGTTCACCGCGAAGGCGGGCAAGAACACCACGGTCTACGAGTCGGTCACCGCCGAGAAGGGCACGACGACCGGCGCCGTCGCCTTCCGCTCCACGATGACGTTCCAGGGCATCACCCACACCCTGCACACCGAAGCCGTCCGCAACGGCGACGTGCTCGCCGTCTACTTCTCGGTGAACGGCTTCGCCATCGCCGACAGCACGCGGCCCAGCGACGCCAAGATGCCCGCGAACGTGGTGAGGGCGCAGAACTCCAAGCTCGCGAAGTGAGCCGGGATTCACCGGAGCGGTGAACCCAGGGTCGCCCGCGGGGCCCGCGCCGCCCCCCCCCTGATCAGCCAGGTGACCGGTCCTCCCGCAGGGCCGTGAACAGGGCGCGGGCCCGCCGCTCGTCCCACTTCACGGCGCTGCCCTTGGAGGTGCGCAGGTCGGACGGGGCGGCTGCCTTGCGGGCGAGAGCGGCGAGGAATCTCTGCTGGTTGCGGGGGCGGCCCAGATCGCCCTGTGCACTCCTGCTTGCGCTGCCGTACGAAGGCCAGCGCCTCGGCACCGTCGAGGCGCTGGCAGCCGGCGGACAGGTTCGAGCCGGAGTCTCGTCCCGTGCGGCCTTGTCCAGGCACAGGTCACAGATGTGCCGAAGGAAGCGATGTTCTGAGCACGTCCGTCCACTCACCCAGGGATGTATTCCCTGTCCCACCGGCTCTGCCGCACACCTCCCCAGGTGCCCATCGCGACGGCGAGGACGAAGAGAACCGCGAGGAAGACGGCGTTTGAGCTCTGCTCCACATCGCTGGTCGGGCTGGCAACTCCTGCCGGGTCGAACCGGACACGCAGCGTGTCGCCCACCTCCACCGGGTTCCTGCACCCTCCGCCTTCCCTGAGCGAGGGTGAGATCACACGACCGCCGACTGTCCGCAGGTCACAGGAATTGGTCTTGGCGCTGTCCTTGCGCACGACCTCGACGTCGGCCCACTCACCCCGCTCCGCCAGGGCAACCTGATCACCGCCCCCGTTACCGAACATGCCCAACGCGACCCCCGCGACGACGGGCACGACAGATTGCCAGGCGACTTTCCTCTGCTTGCGAGGAACCCTCCGCAACATCAGCACCGGCACGAGAACCGATGCCAGCGGCAGCACGATCCAGGCGAGGAGCAGGGCCACCCCACGAACCGGGCTCCACAACGGCACGACGGGACTGAGCCAGGCGAGCCCCAGCGAACCGCCTGTGCACAAGGAGCTGAACACCGCCCACCGGGCCAAGTCGGTGCGCCATCACGCCTTGACCCCTTCGTCTTGTCCGCAGAAGGCCCTCATACATGCACTCCCCCACACGCGCGGTTCACGGCCTTGGCCTCCGCTACGGTCACGACTGCTCGACTGGACAACCCGTCCGGCGGCGGCTGCGATGGGCCTCTGGGTCGGCCAAGTCAATCACTTGAAGGGCCGACCCCCGATATACCCGCCAAGCGACTGCCCGACATGTAACGCGGGGCTAACGAAATCCCTGAGGAATCTACGGTCCGAGAGGGCAGTGAACCTGCCTCCGCGGACGCCGCCCACCTGAGCACGAGCAGGACACAACCTCACACCAGCAAGCATCGTTCGCCCGAATTGACCCAGTTCTTATGCAAGTTCGCTCTGGCGAAAACTGCAACTTCCCCGATAGCTTCAGTGCACTTGACTGATCTCATGTCTCACGGGGAGTCCACTGTGAAGCGCCGCTCTTTGCCCGTTGCTGTCGCGCTCGCTGCGTCCACAGCCCTACTGCTCACCGCGTGCGGTAGCAGTGATGCCGGCTCGAAGGACAACGACAAGATCGCGGGCTCCGACACCGGATCCCAGGAGGCGACTTCGAGCCCAAGCGCGTCGGACTCCGCCGGGCGGCCCGACATCAAGCTGACCGGCGGCGTGGAAGACGTCTTCGAGGGCTGGGAGACGGGCAACGCCACGAAGGACGCAGTGCTGGCGGACGCCGCGCGAGCACAGACCGCGATCAATGACGCCATCCTCAAGGGCAAGACGGACACCCCCGGCCTCACCTTCTACTACCAGGGCGAGGCCCTCACGACGTCCGTGAAGTGGGTCCAGAAGTGGGTGGACGCCGGACTGACGTACACGGGCACCACCCGGTACTACAACCCCAGGATCGAGTTGTTCAACGACACGTCCGCAGGAGTCTCCTTCTGCGCCGATGAGACCAAGGCATACAACAAGGACCGAAAGTCAGGAAAGATCGACAGGTCCCCGGCCTCGGACGATTCCTACGTGCTGTACAACACCCGCTTGGAGCGGACCACTCAGGGAGTGTGGCAGACGACCAGTGGGACGTCCGTGCGCGGGAGCAAGGGATGCGTTCAGTGACCAAGGTCGGTTCCGCTGCCGCAGTAGGTACGCTCGTGATCGCCTGCACACTTCTGACGTCCAGCGCAGCCTTCGCCAAGGATCCCGGCGGATCTCAGTTCGACGTCTCGGGGAGTAACGAGACGGACAGTGGCCAGACTCTCGAGTCGCGGATCGTCTTCCGTGGATCTACCGGCAAAACTGGGGCGAAGGAAACCGGGCAGTTCAAGCCCGTCGGCGACTGGACTCCACCGGCTTGCTGGTACGAGCCGAAGTGGACTCCCGCCGAATTCTCCAAGGAATTTCAGAAGCAATGGAACATCCCGCACGCCAGTGGTGTGGGAGAGGCCTACGCCTTGTCCAAGGACTACTACGTCAACGGGGAACCGTACAAGGACTTCAACAAGTCCGAAACGGGCAAGGGCCTGTGGTGGGACGCGGTTCGGGACAAGAGCCGAGAGGAATCGGGAGACCCGGCCGCCTTTTCCTGCGACACGAAGACATTCTGGGTGGAGAACGGCGAGACCCCTACGGTGGAGAACGCCGTGACCCCGAAGATTCTCGCTGATCTCGCCTACAGCCGCATCAAGGTGCCCGACACCGAGGTAACCCTCGCCCCGGCGAACACCACCAAGGTCAACCTTCCCACTTGGGCCTGGCTCGACCGGGCCAAGTTCCAGGACGTCTCAGTCACCGCCTCACTGGACGTCGGCGGTGTGAACCTCCAGGCCACAACCACCGCCAAGCCCATCGCGCTCAAGCTGGAGCCAGGGACGTCGGACGCCGAGGTGTACCCCTCCTCGGGCGAGTGCACCTTCAACGACGACGGTTCGATCGGTGAACCATACGCAAAGGGAAAAGCCGACCGGACGCCGCCTTGCGGAATCAGGTACCTGCGTTCTTCCGGTGACGGCTCGTTCAAACTGCGAGCGACCATCACGTGGGAAGTGTCCTGGACTGGGACGGGCGGCGCCGGCGGGGACCTCCCCAATGGGACCTTCGGAACTGAGCAGAACGTAACCGTCGAGGAGATCCAAGCCGTCAACAGGTGACGGAGCGGACGTGAGGCAAAGGGGCGTGGGAGGCACGGCCACGCCCCAACGACTTACTGGAGCGGCCTGCCCGTACGCAGCAGTCGATGCATCCTCTCCGGAACCGTCCGTGCCGCCGCCCGTGACCACTCCCTCTAGTCGAAGGGATTGAGGGCACTTCCCAGCTGCTTCGCCCCGTCGACGAGCTTCCCCGCCCCCTCGCCGATCTTCTTCCCTGCCCAGCGTCCGGCGTCGGCCACCTTGCCGGGGAACTGCCTCACGGTGTCCCAGTTGTCGACGATCGTTGCGACGCCGTAGACCGCGCCCGTGACAACGGCGGCACCGATCGTCACGGGGTTGGGCGCGACCATGGCGGCGGTGAGCGAGGCGTTGAAGGCCACACCGGACACCTTTGCTACGTATCCCGCCTTGTCCCGCTTGAAGGCATCAACGGGGTTGCCTTCCTGAATGACGTCGACAGCACCGACCACCGTTGCCACGGCGCTCCCGCCGACGCCGGCCGCACGCCACCAACCGGCCGTGCGCAGAGCTGTCCCGGCCCCGGAGGCGAAGGCACCCAGACGACTCGCCCCGGCCACCCGCGCGGCTGTGCCGGCGTTCTTGCCGGTCTTGAGGAGATTGGCCTCCCAGGCCCACAGCTTTCCGCCATGAATCTGGGCAAGTTTGTCGGACCCGGTCAGGACGTCCAGGACAGCGGTCGGGGTAGTCCTACCGATCTGCGCGCCCAACTGGGCGATGCGCGCCGGAATGTAGGAAGGCGGCCGTCCCTTGAGGATCTGAGCGAGTGTCGTGCCCGGCGCCTTGAGGAACGTGCCGTTCTTGAAGTACTTGATCAGGTGCATCGTTCCCGCGGCCGCCATCTTGAAGGCGCCCGGGACGGTCGAAGCCAGTGCGGTCAACTCGATGTAATCGCCGACGACTTCACCGATGTTCTCATTGCCACTGACCTTTGCAGCAGCGTCCCCGGGTATGCGCTGCAACCAGTCCTGGTAGGTCTCGCCCGGCTTGCGCTTGAGCCAACCAGGGTCGAACTGGCTGCCGTTGGCGACCGCGGCATTGGCGATCAGCATGGCGTCCGGCGGCAGCTCCCCGCCTTTGAGTTCCTCCGGCTTGAAGCCCGCGTAGAGCGCCGCAGCCTTGGGATCCCCGTTTTCGGCCCGCAGCACGGCCGCGCGCCGCCGCAGGTCGACCGCCGTGTCATCGGTCCAACCCCGCAGCGGCTTCAGCGAGCTAAGCTTGTCGGTCACACCGAGACGGGAGGCCCGGGTGAATGCCTCATCCAGCCGATCCCGCAGATTCCCTCTGCCGTCGAACAGCTTGGCCAGGTGTTCGAGGCTGTCCGGATTGGCCATGCGCTTGGAACTGTCGCTCATTTTTCCCCGTGATCGATCGCTGCGCTGGGTGGGACTACATGCCGGACGGCGAAAAGGCGCCGGCAGGACACTGGGCGCCGGCCCAGGTCTCTCGGGTCTCGTGTCTCGGGACGCGAGCAGCTGTCAGCGGGACTGCGCCTCAGCGGAGGCGAGCTGCGCTCCGTCCGGGAGCAGTTGAGTGATCAGCTGCCAAAGCTCCTTGGCCGAGGTGCGCCGGACCCTGAGCTCGCTGTCAGCGTCCACTTGGCCGTCGCGGATCGGCTCGGCGGGCATCTCACGCAACCAGTACCCCTCCAGGCCGCAGTCCCAGACCGACAGAGCGGAGACGCCAAGCCCGTCCTCGCCCTGCTGCTCCTCAGCTCCCTTCCACACGACGGTCATCCGCCACATGCAGTTCAGCTGGGACAGCACCTCGGCCAACCGCACCGGGCCACCGGCCGCCTCCGCAACGGCCTCAGGCTCTTCGAACTCGCCGTTCTCCATGCAGACGAGCACCTGGTCGAGCGTGCCCATCGTCGAGACGATCACCTCACCGGAATCGCCCTCGGAGGTGAAGTCGCGGTGCAGGTCCACCATCCTCGCCAGAGCCCAGACGAGCGTCTCGGGCTCCGCGGGGACGTACTCGGACTCGGACTCGCCGGGCCAGTTCTCGTGGGTGAAGATGAAGTCGTCACCCACGACGGCCCCACTCTGCGTGAGGCCCTGAGGTCCGGTGGTCTCGACCCGGGCGATGACACGCGGCTCCATGAGCGTGGAAACGAGTGGGTAGAGGTCGGCGATTATCTTGCCGTCGACGTCAAGGATGCCCGCCTCCCGGAGCTCGGTATGCGCACCCGTCAACTCGTCCGGAACCTGGCCCTCTTCCACGAGTAGCCCCAGCACACTCACGTGGGCATCGGACAACCGCAGCCGACGCCGAGCCGCATCCACGGAAGGCATTCTTCTTTTCCCCCTGAAATTCGGAAATCACTGAATCAGATCTTGCTGAGCTGACGAGAAAACAGTCGAACCGGTTAGAGATCGTTGAACCGATTGAGAAAGCGCCCGGGCAACGACACCAACGCGCCGGGCAACGACAGGTTCCGTGTGTACACACCCTCGAGGACGAGCGCGATACTGATGTCGAGGGCATCCGCCTCGCCGCTCCAAGTACCGGAAAGGGTGCTGGGATTCCGCCAACTCGATCGAGTTATGCGTACTTCGGCGCCCGGGCGGACCAGCTCATGACGCCGCTTGCCACCCCGCTCGGCATACGTGTACGTCCGTCCCTTGACCCTGATGCGAAGGGCACGACCGCTCTTCCCCGGCCACCACACGTTTCGGGAGAGATCCGCGGGATCCCAGTCCACCCGCAGTTCACCCCTGGCCAGGAGCGGCCGCCGGAGGTACCGGAGCCCGAGGTAGGTGACGAGTGGGAAGCCCTCGCCGCTCACCGCAACCTCACAGTATTCCGACGGATAGTCGCTGTGCTCCGTCGGGAAGGCGAGCTCGATACGGCCGAGGCCGTCCACTCGGCCTGCCCAGAGGTGAACGTCACCACGGGCGCCTCGTACGGACGCCGCCCGCTGCAGCTCAAATGTGAGCCCACCCATACGCCTGCCCCTTTCCCTCGATCTTCTGCCCTGGCCGACCGGAGCGGCGCACGGGGCGCACGCAAAGCCACTGTAAAGCAAAGGCAATCGCAACGCCTGGAGACAAGTTACCCGGCGACCATTGGCGCCATAAAGGGACTATCGGGCATAGCGGAGGTTCTTGGATCCAAGCGGGTGCAATCACTGCTGGGGCGACCAGCGGGTGTTTGCAATGAGAGGGCGTAGGGATTGTGGCGACCATGTGTCGTTCGGGGAGATTTCTCAGGCCTTCGAATGGCCGAACACCACCCCCGTATGCTTCCCCAGCGATGCCGTGGATCCATGCGTGAGGCGCGGCAGGCACCAGCAGCAAACGGGGGAGGAAACAAACGTGGGGCCCACCTCGGGTGATGGCGCAGCCGAGTTGAAGAAGCGGGCCGACCGGCTGCGGGATTGCGCACGGGAAGCCAGGGCACTGGCCCGCAGGCTGGGGCCGTACCTCGACGACGCGGTGAAGAAGGCCACCCCGCGTGCCGCAGCCTTCCGAACCGGCGGCGACGAGGGCGCCATCTGGCAGGGCCCGTTCGCCGATGAATGCACGGTCAAACTCCAGCAACGACAGCGCTCGCTGAACAGCATGGGCACCGCACTGCTGGGGGACGCCACCCGCTGGGAGAGCCAGGCCGACGAATTGGACCGGCAGGCCGGGGAGAAGGACAAGGCCCAGGCCGGAACGGGTGGCAACTGATGGGCTTCAGAGGCTTCGACGCCGCCAAGCTGACAACTCTCGCCGGCCGGCTGGACACCCTCGCTCAGAACTCCGGAAAGCTCCATTCACAGCTGGCCGCCGTACTCACCACCGCCCAGCAGAACCTGCCGTCGGGGCAGAACGCCTCCCGCAACCCCGACCTCCAGGACCTCGTCGGCGATGTCGTCCCGATGCCGTCGTTCTTCCGTCGCCCGCGTCTGCCCGGTTCCCTCGGCGGCGAACTCGGCGACATGCAGTTTTCGATGAAACGCCGCATCAGGCAGATCGAGGGACTGCAGGAGCTGGAGAAGCGGGGATACCCCGTGAGCGACAGCAGCGTCTTCCTCGACGAGAAGGCACCCGACGCGAAGAAGATCGACGATGCCCTGCGTCATCTCCACGTGCTGCGGGGCAAGGACTTCGGCACCGACGGCAACCGCGACGAACTGGAGCAGATCTCCGGCGAGCTCGACGGACTGACCGCCGCCGAACTGGACTCCTTGGTGACGAAGGCCTCGCCCAAGGACCTGGCCTTCTACAACCAGCTGCTCACCAACACCGACGACTCCGGCTGGAACCCGTTCGACGACAACGGCCTGCCCGAGGACAAGCGCCGGGACACGATGAGCCTGATGCTGTCCAAGGTGAGCCCGGAGAACGTAGGCAAGTTCACGGCGGCCTTCCCGGGCGTGCAGCCCACGTTTACGAACACCGCCGCGTACGAGGCGGGCGGCAACAGCCAGAACGGCCAGACCAACAACGGCATTCACTGGGCACCGCCTCCGGACCCGCTGTTCCAGGACGGGGTGTCCGCCGATGACGTCAATCAACGCCAGTTCGGCGACTGCTGGTACGTCGCATCGCTGGCCGGCCTGGCGCAGAAGGACCCCGCCTTCGTGCAGGAGGGCATCAAGCAGAACCCGAACGGCACGGTAAGCGTCCGCGTCTGGGACAAAGAGGGCAACTACCACTGGGTGACGATGACGGCCGACCTGCCGTCCGACCAGAACGGCAACCCCATCGGCACATACGGCAACGGGGAGAGCTGGCCCGCGTACTACGAGAAGGCCTTCGCGATGGTCTACTCGGACGACGGTGACGACGAGCGTGGATACGGCGGGATCGAGGGGGACGACCCCAAGAAGTCCGCTCCCTACCTGACCGGCAAGGAAGGCGAGGACCTGACCGCCGGCGGCTTCCTGGGCATCGGCGAACACGAGGACAAGAGCCTGGAATCGCTGAAGGAGGCCTACGGCTCCGGGAAGGTCGTCACCGTCTCCACCCCGGCCGACGAGGAGCTGGACAAGAACCACCCGGCCGAATGGGGCAACGCGTATCACAGCAACCACGCGTACTACGTCCGGGGATTCACCGACGACGGCAAGGTCATCCTCGGAAACCCCTGGGGCGTCTCCGGCTATCCGCCGATTACCGTGTCGCAGGAGCAGTTCAACAAGTACTTCGGCGGAGCGGAGGCCTTCGATGCCCCATGACGCCCGGGAGATGAGCAGTGTGTCCGAAGGCGAGCAGGTGAAGTACCCCTTCGCGTTCGACGGCCGCTGGGCGCTCCGTCACCAGACTCCCTACACCGTCGAACACGACGGCCGGACGTACCAGGTCTTGGCGACCGTCTTCGCCGAACCCTCCGTGCACGGACGTATCCGGATCGGCTGCGAAGGCCGCCCCGCCGGAGAGTTCGACGGATTGCATCTGGGTGACGCGCTGGAGATCACCGGGGACAGGTGGCGGGTGGTGGAGATCGACTACCGCACCCGCATCGTGCTGGAGCACGTGATCGACGGCTGCAAGGAGGACACCGGTGTTCAGGCCGGCGAGTAGGTACGGCATCGCGGGCGCCACCCTGGCCCTGTGGGCGCTGACCGCTTGCGGTGGGTCGGCCGGCGGCCGCGGTGACGACCCGACGACCGCACCCACGACCACCAGGGCGGTGACGAAGGACAAGGGCCCGCAATGCGTCGGTGAAGCCCCGGCGGACGGCGTGCACGTCCTGCGCGGAGGCGGGTTCCGGCTGCCCGGCGGTGGAGGCGTGCAGTACGCGGCCGCGAGCGCTGACGGAACGTCGCGTACTGCGACACTGCGCGACGGGGCCGGTTACGCGTCGGGGCAACAGCAGTGGACCGCGAAGCCGGGGTCCCGGGTCACCGTCTCCGGCCACGCCTACACCGTGCGGCAGGTCTGCTCCTACCGTGTCGTCCTGGAACCGAAGGACACCAAGGACAAGGCCGCTCTCGCCGCTGCTCCCAAGTCCATGGATTTCGCGGGCGGCGCCGCCGACAACACCCTGTGCTTCACCACCAACCGCGCCGTCCTGGCCGCCGCGGCAAAGAGCTTCCCGGCCAAGGGACAAACGCTGTCCCTCCTCGACAACGGCGGCGTGAAGCAACTGCCCACGGGTCCGTCCCTCACGGTTTCGTACGTCGACACCGCGGCGGGCACGGCCGGCCTCGGCGCGAACTGTGCCGGGGTTCCGGTGGCCCTCTACAAAGACGTGAGGGTCGGCGACACAGTCGAATTCTCGGGGGTGCAGTTCAAAGTGTCGGGGCTTACGGAGCAGGCGGTACGCCTCACCCGGACGAGCGAGTAACGCGCAGGAGCGGCCCTGCCCTTCGAAAGCCCGTGTTCCGTGGGCCGAGCATCGACGGCCAGGCCGCCCTCACGCCCTCTTCACCGGCTGGGGTTATGGTCGGAGCCCATCCCCGAAGTGACCCGGAGAGGCACACCGTGTTCGGCAGGAAAAGGCACGTCGACGAACCTCCCATCCCCCTCCTCCCGTGGACGGACGCCTGGGAGTTCGCCATCACCGACGAGGAACGGCCTGCCGTCGGACAGCGCAAACATGCCGCACTCGGCGTCCGTGCGTTCAGGGTCCCGCAGAGTTCGGGAGGTCAACGCGTCAACGCCCCGTGTGCCTTCTTCCCGCCGCAGCCGTCGGATCCGGCCGCCCGTCGCCTGTACGAGGACGCCGAGGGCAGCAGGCTGCTCTGCTCCCTCGACGAGCCTCAGGACCTCGAGGGCAGGCGCCACTACGAGGTGCGCGACGCGCGGGGAGAGGCGATCGGCACGATTCAGCGCATCGCTCCGCTGAAGCACGCCTTGAAGCCGACGTGGCGCATCGTCCAGCCGGGGCACCCCGAGATCGTCAGCAGCGCGGAGTGGGCGAAGGGCGGCCCCAGGGAGATGGTCCAGCGCGGTGCCGGAAAGCTGCTGCTCGGCGTCGTTCAGGCCGTCGCCGACATGGGCGCGGAGGGCGGTGACCAACCGGCCAAGTCTCGGGTCCTCGAATGGAAAGCCGGCGACGAACTCGTCCTGACCTCCGAGGGCGACGTCAGGTTCCTGGTTCGGGCCGCGTGGCTGGACCGACGGCTGGTCTTCGCATACGCACTCCTGCGTACGGGTTGAGCACGACCCCGGAGCGTGCGGCGGCGACGCGGCGATCTTCCTCAAGAGTGCGTTTGCACATGGTAAAGAGCCGGTGATCCAACGGTCTCGCGTGAACCCTCGTCCGTAAAATCAGTGAGCGACTCCACAGCCTTGACCGGCTGGTGCCGGAACACACACTCTGGGGATTTGAAACGTGGGCATGCGGAATGTGAATCCGGACGATCTGGACCAGCTCGCGAAGCTGCTCGACGGGCGCGGCGGGGTCCAGGACAAAGTGGATGAAGCATTCACCAGAGCGTCCAGGCTCGGCGTGACAAGCAAGTTGACCACGCTCAAGCCCCTGCGCGGCTGGGTCAAGGACACCGCACCGGACTTGCGCAAACGGGCCGTCTTCGCACGACTGGAAAGCGGTGACCCGCAGGCCGGACTCATGTGGGCTGGATTCAGCCCCAAGGAGATCGAGAAGTACAAGAGCGAAGGCCTCGGCCCCGACGCCCTTGTGCTGGCCAACTCCGTGGCTGCCAGCGACGATCCGAGCGCCAATGAGTTCAAGCGGCAACCGGATGAGTCGCTGGCGGACTGGATACAACGGCTGGAAGCTCATGCCATAGCCCAGATACCCGAGCTCCAGCCGCACGAAGAGACGATCGCCACCATGATCGGCCTCTACGGCGACTGGGGATCCGTGACCGCCGCCACGGCTGTCGTCACCATGCAGGGCACGTCACTTACCAAGGTGCTGCTGGGCAACTCCCTGAAGGCAGGTGCTCTGCGCACCTGGAAGACGCGGCTCGGCGTCGTCCTGCGGGGCTCCGAGAGCGGCCTCATCCGGTCCGCCGGCAACGGTCTGATCAAGTGGGCACCGAAGATCAGGTCGTTGAGCGCTCCGGGCAGTTGGCTGCCCGGACAACTCGGCTCCCTCTTCGGGCGGAGCAGCACCTATCAGAGCCTCTCCCGCATCCCTTTGACGAGCGGTCTCCGGGGAGACTTGATCGGCCAGGGCTACAACTGGGTGCGCGCCACGCCCTTGATGAACACGCTCCGCGCCAACGGGATCATCGACTTCCTGGTCGGTTCCGACCAGGCGGCCAAGATGTACGGCGGTTTCACGCACTCCGGCCAAGCGGTCGCCCGCGCCGGCAACGCGAGCCTGATCAAGGTGTTCACCAAGGCCGCGAACAGCCAGCGGTTCGCCAACTCCGTAGCGGAGGCCACCAACGCCGCGCGGGGCGCGGGGGCACTGCGCACCGGCCTCGGCGCCGCCGCCAAGACCGCAGGGTTCCTGCGCGGCGCCGGCATCGTGGGCGGTGTCCTGTCGACCGGCTTCAGCGCCGCCAACGTCATTTCGCAGGGCAACCCCGTCGACGCCTTCAAGAAGAAGGGCGCGGCATACGTCGCCGACGTCGCCGAGGTCGGTTTCAACGCCTCCCTCACGGCGGCCATGGTCGCTCCGAACCCGGTCACCATCGGCCTCGCGGTCGGGACAGGTCTCATTTACGGCGGTGCGAAGGTCGTCCAGCACTGGGACGACATCAAGGAAGGCGCGGGCAGGGCGGCGGGCTGGGTCGGTGACAAGGCCAAGGACTTGGGGAAGAGCATCGCCAAGTCCAAGGCGAATCCCATGAACTGGTTCTGAGGGGCCCCGGGCGGATACACCGGGTCGCACTACTCCGCGCCCCATGGCTTACTAGTCCGCGACCAGCAACTCTTCCTTGTCCGGCAGCAGGTCCGTGATCTTCTCCCACACTTCGGCGGAGTTGGACTTCACCAGGACGAGTGCACTGTCGGGGCCGACCTGACCCGGCATGATGGGCTCTTCGGGCTGTTCGCGGATCCAGTAGCCGAGGGGACCACAGTCCCAGGCGGCCAGGGCGCGGATCATCGTTGAGCGCCGGCCCTCGTGTTCACCGTCCCAGGCGGTGGTGATGCGCCACGTGGCGTTCAGGGAGACGACCAGGTCCAGGAACTGGCCCAGAGCCGGGTCCTCGAGGTCGGTGTCCGCGTCGACCAGTGCCTTGCGCACGAGATCGCGGGTCACCTCCTCGTCGGCACCGGACTCTTCCAGGGCGACGAACGCTGCGTCCAAAGCACCCATGGTCGTCTCGACACGAACTTCCGGAGTGCCTTCTGCCGGCTTCTCCGTCCGGTGGAGGTTGACCTTGCGGGCGAGTTCCCACACGAGGGTGTTCGGCTCGATGGAGACGTACTCGGACTCCTCCTCCCCCGGCCAGCCATCATGAGAGATGACTGCCTCCTGGCCCACGATCACCCCGTGGTTGACCGCGCCGTGTTCGCCCGTGATCTCCACCTGAATCATGACCATCGGGTCGGCCAGGGCGCCCAGCGGCTCGCGGAGAACCGGCGCCAGCTCTCCCTCCTCGCCGACCAGGCCGATGCGCTGGAGCTCGACCAGTGACTCCCACAGCTCCTCAGGGGGCGTCTCACCGTCCAGGAGGTGTGCGAACACGGCGATGTGACGGTCAGCCAGCCGGAAGCGAGCTCGGGAGCTGTCGTACGAGGGCACTGGCGCGCATTCCTCTCGCTGCAGCAGGGGGCAGCCCCTGCTACTTCTTCTCGTCCTTCAGGTCCTTGGCGTCCTGCGCGCACTTGTGCGCTTCGTCGCGCAGCGCCTTGGCGACGGTGCCGCACGTCGTGTGCCAGCTCTTGAGGCGCCCGCGCACGTCGTCCGCATTCGGTCCCGACCAGGTCTTCATACCGGTGGTGCTGTGCTTCTTGGCCGCATCGACGAGTGAGTCGATATGGTCGGCCAGCGACCGCAATTGGCTGGCCCGCTGGTTGAGTTCCTGAATGTCTGGATTTGCCATAGCAGCCTCCCCCGCTGTCCCAGGGGCCCCAGCATACTGGCGCTGCGTGTAGACCTTCCCGGGGATCCAGGCGCAGGCCAACACCACTTGTTCACATGAAACCCCCATCTCCGAAGGTGCTGGACGGCAGCTACATCTGGTGCGGTAGCGTCCGTTGTTGCAAACGGATAGTCCGTTTACGTGTGTGACACGGGGAGGATCGCCATGGATCGCGGTGCAGATCTCACTCAGCTTCGGGAGCTGTCCAAGCTCTTCGGCAAGAAGGCCACCGACCTCCAGGGCCTCATCAAGGCGCTGGAGTCTGCCACCAGCCACAGCTCTGGTTACTGGAAGGGCCCCAAGGCCGACCGCTTCCGGAACGACTGGCACGACATCAAGCCGACGTTCGACAAGTGGGTCGACACGCTGAACGACGCCAGCAAGTCGGCCAACACCAGCGCGGACAACATCGAGCGCGCCACCTGAGCCGACGCCGATCGCGCGGACATCGGAGCCTGCCGGGGCATTCCTTCGAGGTCATCGAACCTCGGACGGGGTGCCCCCGGCGGCGTTTGGGCGGCCCCCAAGGGGAAGACGGCGGAAGCCTCCAGGAGGCTGGCCCTGCGGTCCAGCCCGCGCATCCGAAGCTCATGTGCCCTTGTTGTACGCCCTCGCCTCACTCGGCGAAACCTTCTCGGGTTCGCTGCGGATGGCCGCGTCGATGACGGGGAGCAGCCTGTCGACCTGCTCACCCAGCTTCCTGTGCCGTCCCTCCAGTTCCCTGTGCCATGCTCGCGCGTTCTTCCCGACCCAAACCCTGTCGCCGCCGATCTCTTCGGTCGGGTCCTTGAGCGCCTTCCTGAGACTTTCCACCTCCTTGGCCAGGTCGCTCCGCAGCCGTTCGAGGTCCGCCTTCCGGGGATTGGGGACCTTGGCCTCCGAATCTGCCACGATACTCATTCCCTCTTTCATCAATTTCTGGCCGACGAATGCTCACGGTACCAGCGATCTCCGACCATGCTGTAGTGAATCCTCCGCGAGGTGACGGGCCGGAAACGTCAACTCCGTGCACCCTTTTAATCCGCTAGGAGGTCACTTTTGCTCGGTCACTCCATCAGCTCATAATCTGCGGCTATGCCCTCAACCGAAACGGCACAGAACGCCCCCGAGGCCCTCGTATTGCCCACCATGACCGAGGTGACTCAGGGCCCTGACGGGACACCGCTCAGCGACGGCACCGCGGACGTCGTCCTCGTACCCATGGCAGGTGAAGGGGGCGAGGAGCAGCTCGTGGCTCTGGCTTTCACATCCGTCCCCGCGCTGGTCGAGGCCATAGGAGAAAAGCAACCCTGGGTCATCATCCCCACTCGGCAGGTACGGGAGACACTCAGCGGGTCGGGCGCTGTAGCAGTACTGATCGACCCTCAACTGGCCGATAGCACGGATGGGGGTTCCGCCAGTGGTTGACCCTAACTTCTCCGGAATCAATCCGGACAACCTCATGAAGACGATCAAGCACCTTGAGTCCAGCAGTAAGAAGCTCCATGGTGCCAAATCTTCCTATGCCGGCAGACTCCAGAAATTCGGACTCGAAACAACCCATCTGACGGAAATCGGAAAGATCGCTGGATGGGTTGATGACGAGTTGCCCATGCTTCGACGCCGTCAGGCGCTCGCCGCGGCGATGGAGTTGGATCAAAAGGGGATTCAGAAGCTCGGCACCATGGTGCAGCTTCGCGAGCCCATCGCGACGATAGGTGAGGCGCGCAGTGCTGGAAAGAAGCTCGCGGAGGACGTGAACAAGGCGGCTCAGCTGGATCGGAGCAAAGCAGGGCCTGAATTCCACCGCCTCGCCGAGGAACTGGCGAAGCACAAGGGTGATCCCGACTTTGCTTCGGCGTTCTACGCCAAGATGGAACCAGACCTCGTCAAGAACCTGCCGGTGACAGTCGCGGCGGCGAACGCCCCATCAGCCAAGGACGACGTGAAGGTCTTCGGGTCCGCGTTCACCACGGCGGTCAATGCTGAAACACCCGCACCGGGCTTCGACAAGAAGGCCGCGCTCTTCCATGGACAGTTCACGAAGGACGAGCCCACGGCCGTCTTCAACCGGGCACTCATGCAGGGAGACGACCCGGATCTCTGGGACCTCGCCTGGAAGCACACGCAGATCGCCGCGAGGAAGCTGCTCGACCCGGCAGACACGTGGTCCGACAGTGCCGGTCTGCTCGCCAGCGTGATCGGTGTGCAGTCGAAGTACGCCAGCCACTTCTGGGAGAAGGCGCAGAGATTCTCTGGTGAAGCAGCTAACTTGAAGCAGCAGCGCCTTGATGCCATGAGCAAGGCTCAGAAGCGAGAACTCAAGAACGCCACCAGTCGGGCCGCAAGGACTTCGGCCAAGTCTGCGCGGGAGGCGGAACGCATCCTTGCGAAGTACGGCATGGGCTCGTTCTCCCGACTCATGGAGGCCTCGGTTGCTGACGGCGGAAGCTGGTTGATCAACAAGGTTCCGGGCCTCGAGCCGCCCAGCACAACTTCCCTCTGGGGCCGCACCCTCCGAACAGGCGGGAAGCTACCTCTGGCCGGAAGCCTCCTCACTATTGGCGCCATCGGCTGGGACATCAACAACGGTGAGGAGAAAGACGTCGCCGTCGCGGCAAATGTCGGCGGCATGGCGGCCGGAATGGCTGGAACGTGGGGTGGCACGGTAGCAGTTGCACTCTGTGGAGGCCCGGTCGGCTGGGGAATCGCAGCAGGTGTCGTAGCGGGATTCGGCGTCGGCTACGCCTCCTCCTATATCATCAAGACGGAGACTGGCAGGAAGGCCGTCAACGCAGTTACTGGAACCGCGTCAAGTGTCAAGAATACGGTGGGCGGATGGTTCTCGTAGGACTACGGAAGCATGACTAGGAAAAGAAGGAGACGCCCTGCGGAGCAGTACCAACTTCCGCCTCATGTCAGGTCACGCCAGGAAGCCGCCAAGGCAAGGTCCTGGAAGCCGCAGCCGCAGCTCCCTCAACTCCGCGTGGTTTTGGCCGTGTTCTTCCTGTTCTTGCTGTGCGTCGGGATGGTTCTCGCCCTCGTGCTCCCGTCGCGTTCCCTGGTTCAGGACCTGCGTTCCCGTGGGGTGAGTGCCGCTGCCACGGTCGTCGGTGTCGACTCGAAGCCGAAGTACGTGAAGGTTCGTCTTGTAAGCGGTCCCAAAACAGGCACCGAGGTCAAGCTCTGGGACTACGCCGGGATGCTTCCCGAAACGCAAGCGGGCGCTTCCATCATCGTGATGTATGACCCGGAGGACCCTTCCCGAATCCTCGCCAGAAGTTGGGTGGAGGACCCGCCGGCCAACGTGCCGGCCTACGGCACTTCGGCTCTGGCCGTTGTCTTCCTCGGCCTCACCACGGCGGTGGTCTGGCGTCGTCTCTGGATCCTCCGTACGTTCGGACCGGAGGAACCGCCCGCCTCGTCGACGGTTGGCGCAAAGCCGGGTGACAAGGCCGTTCGCGACCCGAAGCCCTAGCCCAATCGACGCTGTGGGGGCTCAACGCTCACTGAGCGGGAGCCCCCAAGCGGTCTACGCGTTCATCACAGCCTGCACCGGCACAAACGCCCCGCCCGCCACGAACAACCCGCTCCCCGCTGCCCCACCACCGCTGTTCGCAGGAAGTCGGATGCCGAACAGCTCTCCGTCCGAGGAGCTCTGCGGCGTCAGCAGCAGGCCGTTTCGGGACTTGCGGGCCTCGACCGCGAAGCCACGGTACTGGCCGGACAGTGAGTCCGTCGTGCCGGCGGCGAGCAGGCCCACGCCGCCGTCGGCTCCCTTGCGGATGACCCCTTCCAGCGGCTCGTCCAGCGGTGCGTCGTAGAGGAGTTCGGCGTCGTCGACCACAACGACGTACGGCCGTCCGTCCAGCTGGTCCTGGATCTCCTCCAGGTCGTCACCCGAGCTATCGGCATTGAGCATGCCGAGAACACCCTCTCGCCCCTCAAGGTCCCGTAGCGGGGACCGGCGAGGCGTGATGACCACAAGGGGCGTTCCTGCTTGCAAGAGCGACTCGGCAGCGCACAGCAGTGCCGTCGAGCGGCCGGACTTCGGCGGGCCCGCGATGACGAAGCCGGGGCCGTTCTCCTCCAGGTCGACACCGATGGGGTGGAGTTCGTCGCCGCCCACGGCGAGCAGCGCCCACAGAGGCGACGGCGGGACGAAGTCCGGGTCCAGAGCCATTGCCTCCGGTGCAGTGATGCGTGTCGGCAGGGCGTCGACCCGCAGGGGGCGGCGGCCCGCCGGTACGCGGCCATGGCGGGTTCGCGCCTCTTCCGCGATCTCGCGGAGCGCACGGACCTGGGCCTGGCCGGCGGGGTCCTGCGCCAGCAGACCGATCTGGGTCTCGTCCACGCCCGTGTCCGTGATGCGCAGGGCGCGTCCGGGCGGCATGTTCTTCGGAACCTCGCGGGCCTGCAGACCTGCTGTGGAGTAGTCGTTCGGGTCGGCGAAGCGCATGACGAGGCGGTCGGAGAAGGCCGAGGAGACGTGACCGCTGAGGCCACTGCGGTCGGCCGTCATGACGACCTTCAGGCCCGCTGCCGAACCCTCGCGGAAGAGTCTCTGGGCCGCTTCCAGCAGCTGACCGTAGTTGTAGTTCTCGAAGGTCGACGCGAAGCCCTCCCAGCTGTCCAGGAGGAGGACCATCCAGGGCAGGCGCTCCTCGGGGTCAGCTCCAGCGCGCTGTTCCGCCGCGCTCGACGCGCCCTCCATCGCCAGGAGTTGCTGGCGACGGGCGACCTCCACCTGCAGGCGCTGAATCAGCCGGCGCACGCGGTCCGGCTCGTCTCGGGTCACGACGGCGCCCACGTGGGGAAGGCGGACCAGAGGCAGCAGGGCGTTCGAGCCGCAGTCGATGGCGTAGACGTGCACGTCGAGCGGGGAGGTGTTGCGGGCCAGTGAGCCGGCAAGGGTACGCAGCGCCGTCGAGCGGCCGGAGCGCGCACCGCCGAGCAGCAGGGTGTGCTCGCCGTGCACCAAGTCCAGGGACACCGGCATACGGCTCTGCTTCGCCGGCAGGTCGACCAGGCCGTACGGGATCGGGGCCACGTCGTCGCCCGGGGTGGCGACCGGTGTGTCGCCGTACCCGGACAGTTCGTCGAGCGTGACGGACTCCGCCAGCGGCGGCAGCCACGGGCTGCGCTGCTCACCGAATCCCATCCGCTGCGCGCCTTCGCGTACGGCGTCGACGAGGACCGCCAGGTCGGTGACCATCGTGCCGTCGTCCTCGGCCTCCTCCCGCTTGGGCAGCGGGCGGGCGTAGGCGTTCCAGGGCAGCGGGATCAGCGTGGCCTTCGGGCCCGTCCGGCCCGTGGCGGGGCGGCGGCCACCGATACGGGCCGACTGCACTCCGACCAGGGACTGGGCACCCGAACGGACGTACATCCGACCTGGCGTCGACTTGGCGATCGCGCCCGAGTCCGGAGCGTCGATGACGTCCATCGACTCGGAGGCGTCCGTCACTCGCAGGGCGATGCGGAGGTTGGTGTTGGCGCGGATGTCCGCGCTCACCACACCCGCGGGACGCTGCGTCGCGAGGATCAGGTGCACACCGAGGGAGCGCCCTCGGCGTGCGATGTCGACGAGTCCCGCGATGAAGTCCGGCAGTTCCGCCACGAGGGAGGCGAACTCGTCGATGACGAGGACCAGCCGTGGCATCGGCTCCAGTTCGGGACGAAGCTTGCGGGTGTCGTTGTAGTCCTCGATGTCTTTGGCGGCGGCGTCGAAGAGGATCCGTTCCCGGCGGTGCAGCTCGGCCGCGAGAGAGGCGAGGGCCCGCTCGGTCAGGTGGGCGTCGAGGTCGCTGACCATGCCGACGGTGTGCGGCAGGCGGGCGCAGTCCATGAACGCGCTGCCGCCCTTGTAGTCGATGAGGACGTAGTTGAGGGCGTCGGGACGGTTCGCCACTGCCAGCGAGGCGATGATCGTCTGCAGGAGTTCCGACTTGCCGGCACCCGTCGTACCGGCGACCAGCGCGTGCGGCCCGTCCCGGCGGATGTCCAGGACGAAAGCGCCGTCGGCGGCGAGGCCGATGGGTGCGGACGTCGTCGAACCGCCCGCCTGCCAGATGCGTTCCACGTCGGTGCCCGCCGGGTTGGGCATGTTCAGCAGGTTCAGCAGCCGGGCCGAGGTGGGCAGTGCGGAATCGGCGTCGTCGCGACTGACATCGCGGACGGGGGCGAGGGAGCGGGCCAGGAGTTCGCACCATTCGTACGGAACCTGGTCGGCCAGGACATCACCGATGGCCTCCAGGCCGTAGCCACGCACCCGGACATGGTGGGCCGCGTCCGGCGACCACGCCACGACGGCCTTGCACTCCTCGGGGAGCAGCCGCTCGTCCTCGTCGATGCAGAGGGCGAAGATGCCGTACTGCGGTCCCTCGGTGAGGAGTTGCGGGACGCCGGGTACGCGACGCAGCAGCCGTGCCCCGTCGAGGACCAGGAGCACGTTGGCGTCCGGATACAGCTGGCCCGTCATGTTGTGCTGCTCACGGGCCGCCTTGCGTCGAGCCAGCTCGTTGAGAAGTTCGTTGACCCGGCGGCTGATGCCCTCCGAGTCGAAACCGACCAGGGCGACGCAGTCCTGCCCCTCGTCAGGGTTGGTGTGCGGCAGCCAGTGCGCCCAGTGCCACTCGGCGCCGGCGGCGGGCGTAGCGGCAAGGGAAACCAGTGACAGGTCGCGGGGGCTGTGCAACACGGCGGCCTGCACGCTCAGCCAGCGAGCGGTGGCGAGGGCACGGGCTCGGTCGCCCGCGATGCCGACCACTCCGAGCCGGGCGAAGGGCAGGGTGACAGGGACGTCGGGAAGGACCGGGGGCTCCGGGGGCTCCTCGTCGTGCGACGAGCCGCCACGCGCGAAGACGAGTTCGACGTCGGAGGGCAGGGCGCCGAGACCGATACGCAGCTGCATCGCGTCCGGGTCGGTGAGCCGGCGTTCCCAGAGACGCCGGCGGGGGCCGGTCGCGAAGAGCAGGATCTCTGCCGGGTCGGGGTTGTCCTCGCGGCGGGCGCGCTGCTCTTCCTTGCTGAGGGTGACGAGTTCGGACTCGTGAGCCGCGAGGTCCTTCCTGTACTGCTTGAGGGACGTCTTGTGCTTCTTCTTCCCCTCGCGGTTCTCACTGATCCACTGGCCCAGCATCATGAGCGGGCTCATCAGGCAGAACAGCAGCATGTAGATCTGCTTGGTGAAGAAGTACATGGCCAGCCCGAACAGCATGGGCATGAACGCCATGATGAACTGGAAACGAGCCCGTTCCCCCTTGCTGGGCGGTACCGGCACGGCCAGCCGCCGCCGAGGCCGCAGCGGCGACAGCCGAGGGGGGCGGTTGTAGGCGAGGCCGCCTTCGCTCATCAGGGACAGGTGCGCGTCCGGCTCGGCCACTTTGTCGAGGACCAGCAGCGAGTCACCCACCCGTACGACACCGCCGAGCGGCCAGGGTGCCCCGGCCGTCACCGCGTCGTCGTTCAGCTGGACACCGGCCCCGGCTTCCGAGGTGAGGGTGACGTTGCCCTGGAGGTCGATGGTCAGCCGGAGGGCGACCGGCGGCAGTGAGGTGTCCGGCAGGGGGAGGGAACAGGTCGGCGCCGATCCGGCGGTGGCCGCGCCGACGCCCAGCCGGACCACGCGCCCCGAGCCGGGACCGCCCGCCACCCGCAGTTCGTACTGCCCGACCGGCTCGCCCTTGCGCAGCAGCGGGCCTATCGAGCGGTCGACGGAGACGCGCATGCCGTCCCGCAGGACGCCGGCCGCCGGTGCCGCGGGATCGCACAGCTCACCGTCTGCCCACAGAGCCGGCGCACCGGCAACCGCCGTTCCGTAGCCGGGTAGCGAAGACAGTGAGGTCCCGGGCATGGCCACGACGTTCCCTGACCCCACAGCCTGCGGGTCGACGGTTCGTCCGACGGCCTGCGCCAGCACCTCCGCGACATCGCCTGCCGTGGCGGTGTCGTCGGCGGTGACGACGACGTCCTCCGGCTCACCGCCTTCGCGTACGACCGTGACCAGCATCCGCATGATGGTCATCCTCCCCGTCGGCCCCTGTGGCCACGTTCGTTAACTTCAGCTAACGGAGACTATGGCAGCCCCCGGCATCGCACCTCAGCGCCCCGGCGTCACACCGCCGGCATCGCGTAGATCTCCGGCCCGTTCGTCACCAACAGTCGGTTTCCTGCCGTTGCCAACTGCCACGGGGCACCGGAGTCCTTGTCGTCCGTCCAGGTCCAACGCACCGTGCCGGTCTTGGCCTCGAGGGCGATGACGCCTCCTGACAGTGGCCCGGCGGCGCAGTACAGCGTCGTGCCGACCCTCACGAACGTCCCTGGCCCGCCGCGGTTCTGGTCCTCGCAGAGCCAGATCCGCCGGTGCGTCTTGACGTCGACGGCCCAGATCCCGCGGTCGTAGTCGCTGACGTAGAGCACACCGTCGATGACGGCCGGGTTGTTGAAGCCGCGGCGGCCCGCGGGGGAGAGCGTCCAGCGGGTGCGGCCGGTCTCCGCGTCGACCGCCGTCAGCTTCTCGCCGGGCAGGAAGACGAGGCCGTTCGCGACCGTGGGCTGCCAGGCCCAGTCGTCACCGATCTTCTGCGTCCACAACTGGTCACCGGTCGCGGTGTCGCGCACGGTGAGGTTGTGGTTGGAGTCCGCGTAGACGAGGTACTTGCCGGAGACGGTGCCCTGGACGTCGTAGTCCCTCGTGCCCCAGTCGCGGTGCTGCAGCCACACCTGCTTCCCGGTGCTGTGGCTGATCGCGGCGATGGCGGTGCGGTAGTCGGTGGCGCTCTTGGCCTGTGCGTAGTCGGTTGCCGTGACGTACACGTTCTTGTCGTCGATGGCGATGGTGCTCTCGATGCCGAGTTTCTTGCCGAGGCGGCTGCGCCAAACCTCCTCGCCGGTCTTCACGTCCCGCGCGACGAGGACTCCCTCGACGCCGCTGTCGGCGAGGAACACGTTGCCGTCGTGGAACAGAAGCGGGGAGCCGGGGGCGCAGACGTCGGGCTTCGACCAGCGGGCTTCACTGGTCTTCACGTCGTACGCCACCAGAGGGTCGCCGCTGATCAGGAGCAGGCCGTCATGGATGAGGAGCGGTACGTCAGTGGTGGTGCTGTCCTCCGCCGCTGTCTCGTGCCACAGGGGTTGGGGGGCGACTCCCGCCGGCGGGGTGGTGAAGTTCTCCTCGACGGGCCGGGCGGAACCGGCGCCGTTCGTGCCGGTCGCCCCGTCCGTGGTGTCGCCGTCCCGGCCGAGCCACCAGGCGGCGGCGCCGCCCGCCAGCGCCACGGCGCCGGCACCGCCGAGCGCGAGACCGAGGACGCGGCGGCGGGCGGGGCCGGTGGCGGTGGAAACGGTGGAGGCCGGCCCCGAGTCAACGGGCTGTCCGTGAGCGCCGTGGCCCGGCGGGGGTGTTCCGTACCCGGGAGTGGGAAGGCCGCCCGGCGGTGTGGCGTAGCCGGGGAGCGTTCCGTACCCGGGGGTGGGAAGGCCACCGGGTGGTGTGGCGTAGCCGGGGACCGGCGTTCCCTGGGCGGCAGCCGCGGGGGTGCCCCCGTATCCCGGAGCCTGCGGATACCCGTAACCCGGGGTCGGTGTACCTGGTGACTGCGGTGTCCCGTTCGTCATCGCCGGTGCGGGCCCGAAGGACGCGGCGGCCGCGGGCTGAGCCTGCTGCGGTGCCTCCAGGTCCAGGATGCCGGCCGCATGCGTGGCGATCGTCGAGGCCACCGCCGACGGCAGCCAGTCGCTGAGGACGCCCTCGACGCCTTGCGGGGCGAGTGCCGCCACGATCTCGGGCGGTACCGGCCGATCCGCCGGGTCCTTCGCGAGGCATGCGCGGACAAGGCCCAGCAGTTGCTGCGGTACGCCCTCGAGATCGGGTTCGCCGTGCACGACCTGATACAGCAACGAGGCGTGCGAGACGGCTCCATGGCCGAAGGTGCCCCGGCCGGTCGCGGCGAACGCGAGTACGGCGCCCAGCGAGAAGACATCACTCGCCGTGCCGATGTCCCCGCCCAGCGCCTGCTCCGGTGACATGTAGCCGGGTGAGCCGACCACGACTCCCGTCTGCGTCATACGGTTTCCGTCCACCGCCCGCGCGATTCCGAAGTCGATGACGCGCGGACCGTCTGCCGCCAGCAGGACGTTCGACGGCTTCATGTCGCGGTGGATCAGTCCGGCCGCGTGCACCTCTTGGAGGGCAGCGGCGAGGCCGGCGGCCAGCGCCCGGACGGTGTGCTCCGGCAGCGCGCCGTGCGCGGCGACCACGTCCGTGAGGTCCGGGCCGAGCACGTACGACGTCGCCAGCCAGGGCAGCGGCGCGTCCGGGTCGGCGTCCACGACCGGGGCGGTGAAGCGGCCGGAGACGGCCTTGGCTATCTCGACTTCGTGCCGGAAGCGGTCGCGGAAGTCGCCGTCCGCGGCGAGATCAGGACGTACGACCTTCACTGCGACGGTACGGCCACCGGGTGAACGGGCGAGGTACACACGGCCCATGCCGCCGACACCGAGTCTTCGCAGAAGCCGGTAAGTGCCCAACTCCACTGGATCGTCCGGCTGCAGTGTCTCCATGGTGGGCCTTTCCAGCGTTACGCGATGTGGCGCGTCAGTCGCGTCTGATGGTGTTCGCTATCGCAGACACAGTAGTGAGCGCCTGAACAGGGTGGAGGGCTAGGGGCCATGAGCGGAACGTCGGCGAAACCGAAGCGGAGGAAGGCGGCCGGGCCCGCCCTGCGGTACGAGCACAGGCCAGGGCGTCCGCCGTCCCGCAGCCGGGTGAAGACCAGTGTCGGAGACCGTCTGTTCGGCTGCATGGTGCTGCCCGGCTTCGTCGTGCTGATCATGCCACTGGTCCTCTTCGACATGTACTGGGGCCACGAGCTCTGGGGCGACTTCGCTTCCAAGTGGCCCGGCGGGGCGTACGCCTTCGCCGCCTTTGTCGGTGTCCTGGTACCCCTGGTCTTCCTCGCCTGGGTGTGGCCGTTGACCCGGATGAAGTGGAAGGCCGGCAAGGGCCGTTCGCTGGCCTGGGCGGCCGCGTCTCTGCCCGGACTGGCGGCGGGGTACCTGGTCGCCGGGGTGATCGCGACGACCGTACGGCCCAAGCGGCGTCGGAACTGGGACGGTGACTGCTTCAGCGAGGGCGGCCCCTGCTGGGTGCACGCGCACTACCCGTGGCTGTGGGCCGTCGGCCTCATGGCCACCCTCAGCGCGGCCGCCTTGTTGATCACCCTGTTCCTGAAGTACGGCGGCCGGTCGGGCTCTATCGAACCCTCGACATCCGAGCCTGCGGCCGCCCCGACTCCTCGCTCTGCGACCGGTACTGGAGGTCATCTCCCACCGGCTTGAGGTGCACGGTCGTCTTCGCGGGGTTGCAGCCGCTGTGGTTGGTCTTCGCTCCGACCGACGTCGCGACGATCTCCTTCTTCGTCACCTGCTTCAGGGTGAGTACGTCGACGCAGACCCCGCCGATCGGGTCGGTCTGGCGGAGCTTGCCCAACTCCTTTCCTACGGTGGCCTGTTCGACCGTGATGCGGAACGTGCCGAGGGGGAGCCTGCCGTCGAGGGCGACGCCCTGGCCCTCCCAGGTGCCGAGGTACGCCGCGGGCACCGCACCGGACGGGGCGGAGCTCGCCTCCGCCGCCGGGGGCGAGTCGGAGCCACTGCTCGAGCCCGCGTCGTCGTGGTCGCCACCCCGGTCCGGCAGCAGGTCGAACACGAACACCGACCCGATCGTCACGGCCGCCATAGCCCCCGCGACCGCCAGGGCCACGGAGCAGCTGAGCCTCCGCACCCGCCCGCCGCCCTCCGGCGTGGAGGTCGCCGCGACGGAGACCGTGACCTTGCCCGGGCGGCGCCCGGAGGTCGGGGTGGCGGCGGCATCCTCCGTGAACGGCTCGTCGTTCGCCGTGCGGGCCGGCAGCCCCGTGTCCTGCGGGTGGTCGCCGTCCCGGGGCTCGGGTACGGCCGAGTCCTGGGGTGCCGGTGCGTGCCGGGCGACGGCGGCCTCCATCGCGTCGGGGTTGCGATCGCCCAATTCCGCCCGCAGCACTCCCTGTGCGCTTGCCGCCGCATCGGCTTCCGCGGCGTCTTCGGGTGCCAGTGCCCGCAGCGCTCCCCGCGCCCCTGCCGTCACAGAGGTGGCGGGCGGAACAGGGGGCGCCGGCGGGGCGGGCGACTGCATCGGCGGCGGTGGTCCGAACGTCCCGAGCGCCTGTCCCCCTGCCCCTTCCCGCTCCCCCACCGAAGGGCTGCTGAAGCCGACCGGCCCCGACGGTCCCCCGGCTCCCGGCCCCGCTCCCTCTCCCGCCCCCGTCACCTCCAGATTCAGCAACTGCACGGCACTGCGGCTCACCTGCTCCACCAGCGCCCCGGGCAGCCACCCGCCCGTCACCAGCCGGACCGCGCCCTCGGGGGCCAGGCGGCGGGCCAGCTCCGCGGGGGCGGGGCGGGCGCCCGGGTCCTTTGCGAGGCACGCCGCCGTCAGGCGCCGCAACTCGCCCTCCAGCAGACCGAGTTCCGGCTCCTCGTGGACGACCTTGTAGAGCAGGGCGGCGGAGGAGTCGCCGGGGAAGGGCGGTTCGCCGGTCGCCGCGTACGCGAGGACCGCGCCCAGGGAGAAGACGTCGGCCGCGCCCGTGACGCCCTTGCCCAGGATCTGCTCGGGGGACATGTAGCCGGGCGAGCCGATGGACACGCCGGTGGAGGTGAGGGACGCGGTGCCATTCGTGGCCCGGGCGATCCCGAAGTCGATCAGCAGGGGGCCGTCGAGGGTCAGCAGCACGTTCGACGGCTTCACGTCCCGGTGCACCAGCCCCAGCTCGTGCACCGCCGCCAGCGCCTCGGCCAGTCCCGCCCCGAGGGCCCGTACGGTGTGGGCCGGCAGGGGTCCGCCGTCGGCGATCGCGGCCGACAGCGACGGACCGGCCGCGTACGCCGTCGCCACCCACGGCACCCGCGCCCCCGGGTCGGCGTCGAGGACGGGTGCCGTCCAGGCGCCGCCCACCCGGCGCGCGGCCTCGACCTCGCGGCGGAAACGGGCCCGGAACTCCTCGTCCAGCGCGAAGTGCGGGTGCACCATCTTCACGGCGACCGTACGGCCGCCGGCGCTGCGGCCCAGGTAGACCCGGCCCATGCCGCCGGAGCCCAGCCGGCCCAGCAGCCGGTAGGGCCCGACGACGGTGGGTTCGTCGACGTCGAGCGGCCGCATGGGCGTCACCCCTCCCCCGAAGGCAAGCGGGGACGTCCCCGGTCCCGGTGCGCCTGCACTCTCCAGCAGAGTAGTGCGGGAGCACCGTCCCGCTCACGGCTGGAGCAGGTCCACCTTCACGTCGGCGGGGAAACCGGTCGTCGGGCCGACCCGTCGCGCGAACTCGGCGACCGCGGCCAGCTGCGGGTCGCCGAAACGGAAGTCGAGGGTGGTGAAGTAGCGGGCCAGGGTCTCCTCGTCGAAGGCCTCCCAGCGGGCGGCCTGCTCGGCGACCTTGCCGACCTCCTCCAGGGAGAGGTTGCGGGAGTCGAGGAAGGCCTCGTGCACCCGGCGGGTGATGACCGGCTCGCGCTCCAGGTAGTCGCGGCGGGCCGCCCAGACCGCGAAGACGAACGGCAGGCCCGTCCACTCCTTCCACAGCGCGCCGAGGTCGTGCACCTCCAGGCCGAAACGCGGCCCGTCGAGCATGTTCGCCCGCAGTGCCGCGTCGCCGATGAGGACGGCGGCGTCGGCCTCCCGCATCATCAGGCTGAGGTCGGGCGGGCAGGTGTAGTAGTCCGGCTGGACGCCGTAGCGCTCGGCGAGGAGCAGCTGGGCGAGGCGGACGGAGGTGCGGGAGGTCGACCCGAGGGCGACGCGGGCGCCGTCCAGACGGTCCAGCGGGACCTGCGAGACGATCACGCAGGACATGACCGGGCCGTCGCAGCCGACGGCGATGTCGGGGAAGGCGACCAGATCGTCGGCGTGCCGGAGGAACTCGACGAGGGTGATCGGACCGATGTCGAGTTCGCCCTGCACCAGCTTCTCGCTGAGCTTCTCCGGGGTGTCCTTGGAGAGCTCGAAGTCGAGGAGCGTGCCCGTTCTCGCGAGCCCCCAGTACAAGGGCAGGCAGTTCAGGAACTGGATGTGGCCGACACGCGGCCGGGTGCGAGGATTGTCCACATCGTGAGGCTAGCCCTCACGGCGTACGGACCGGCGCGCGACCCCGCCCTCGGGGTGCGAGCCCGTTGCGGGCGCCCTCTCCGCCAGTCGGCGGAGGGTTGTTCAAACATTCGGGTGACGTGATCTTGACCCCTATTGCATTCCGGGGCCTGCGTGCTAGGCTCGTCGCAAGTTGCAGTTTGGTTTCCCTTGCAGTACAGAGCCTGCGGAGCATGTGACCGCGGGCTCTCGTCATTCTCAGACATATGCACTTGTGCGGAATTCATCTTCACACTTGCTGGTTCTGGAGCAGGGCAACCCTTTTGAAGCCCAAGGAGGGCTTATGGCTACCGGAACCGTGAAGTGGTTCAACGCCGAAAAGGGCTTTGGTTTCATCGCCCAGGAGGGCGGCGGCCCCGACGTCTTCGTCCACTACTCCGCGATCAACGCGAGTGGCTTCCGCTCGCTCGAGGAGAACCAGCAGGTGTCTTTCGACGTCACGCAGGGTCCGAAGGGCCCGCAGGCTGAGAACGTCACGCCGGTCTGATTTGTAGTACCCAAGGAGCCCCGCGCCGCAAGGCGACGGGGCTCCTGCCCTTTCCGGCCCCTTCCGTCCGATGAATTCCCGGCGAATTCCGGCCGTGGGACGCTGGGCCGATGCGGAAAGATCAGGAGAACAGTGCGGGGGCCGGCGGTGCTCCCGCCGACAAGTCCCTCGCCACGAGCCTGTCGGTCGGCCTGTCCCTGGGCACGGCCATAGGTCTTGTGCTCGGCATGACCGTCTTCGACAACCTCGCCCTGGGCCTGGCCCTGGGCCTCGGCTTCGGCACGGCGATCGGAGCGGGGGCGGGTATGGGCGCCGGGCGGGGCCGCCCCCGAGGGACGACGACACCGCCCCGGGCCACTCCCTGACGACACCGCCCCGGGCCGCTCCCCAAGGACAACGCCGCGCCCCGCCCCGCCCCCGAAGGACGACACCGGGCCGGGCCGGCCCGAAGGCCCGGCGCCGCCCCACCCCCCGAAGCAGACGCCGCGCTAGTGTCTGCGGCCATGACCGACGCCGACTTCGTGACCGAGACCCGCACCTTCTACGACACCGTCGCCGAGGAGTACGCCGTCCACTTCGCCGGCCTGCGCCCGGGGACGCCCTTGGACCGGGGCGTGCTGTACGGCTTCGCGGAGCTCGTGGGTGAGGGTGGCGAGGTCGCGGACCTGGGGTGCGGGCCCGGGCGGGTGACGGCGTACCTGGCGTCCCGGGGACTGTCGGTGTTCGGGCTCGACCTGTCGGAGTCGATGCTCGCGATCGCCCGCCGCGAGCACCCGGGCCTGCGGTTCGTGCGGGGCTCGATGCTGGAGCTGGACCTGCCGGACGGCTCGCTCGACGGTGTCGTGTCCTGGTACTCGATCATCCACACGCCCGAGGAGCACCTGCCCGCCCTCTTCGCCGGTTTCCACCGCGTCCTGCGCCCCGGCGGCCATCTGCTGCTCGGCTTCCAGTGCGGTGACGAGCCCCGCCGCTACGAGGAGGCCTTCGGCCACCCGGTCTCCCTGACCTTCCGCCGGCGCCGGCCGGAGCACGTCGCCGCCCTGCTGGGCACCGCCGGCTTCACCGTCCGCGCCACGACGGTGAGGGAGCCGGACGAGGCACAGGGCGAGCCGGTCGCCCAGGCGAGCCTCGTGGCCCGCAAGCCGGCGGAGTGAGCCGCCCGGGGCGTCGCCGTGACCCCACGCGCGATGCCCCGGAGCCCCGCCACCGGCCACGGATGCCCCCAGGCGCACCGCGACCGGCTAACGCTCAGCCCTCGGACCGCCCTCCGACCGGAAACCGCACGGACTAGAGCACCCCCGCGGCATCCCTCGCCGCGATGTACCCGAACGTCATCGCCGGGCCGATCGTCGACCCCGCGCCCGCGTAGCTGTGGCCCATCACGGCCGCGCTCGCGTTTCCCGCCGCGTACAGGCCCGGGATCACCGAGCCGTCCTCCCGCAGCACCCGGGCCCGGGCGTCCGTGCGGAGGCCGCCCTTGGTGCCGAGGTCGCCGGGGACGATGCGGAAGGCGTGGTACGGGGGGAGCCAGAGGGGCGCCAGACACGAGTTGGGCAGGACCGACGGGTCCGTGTAGTAGTGGTCGTAGGCGCTGTCGCCCCGGTGGAAGTCGGGGTCCTCGCCTTGGAGCGCCTGGGCGTTGAAGCGGTTCACGCTGGTGCGCAGGGCCGCCGCCGGGACGCCGATCGAGGCCGCCAGCGCGTCCAGGGTCCACTCCTTGTGCGCGGCCCCGGAGTCGTACCAGGCGTCGGGGAAGGGCAGGGTCGGCAGGACGTCCTTGAAGAGGTACCGGTTGCGGTAGTTCTGGTCGGTGATCAGCCAGGACGGGATCGCCTCGTGCTCGTCGTACATGGTGTGCACGACGTCGCTGTAGGGCGCGGCCTCGTTGACGAAGCGCCGGCCGGCGCCGTTCACCAGCAGCCCGCCGGGCAGGGTGCGTTCGGCGAGGCAGAAGTAGGGCTGTCCGGGGATCGGGATCGCCGGGCCCCACCAGGCGTCGTCCATCAGGTCGAGCGCGGCGCCCAGCCGCTCCCCCGCGCGGATGCCGTCGCCGGTGTTCTCCTTCGCCCCGACGGTCCACTCCGTGCCGATGGGCTGCCGCTGGAAGCGCTGCCGCATCGCCGCGTTGTGCTCGAAGCCGCCCGAGCCGACGATCACGCCCCGGCGGGCGCGGAGCAGTCCGGGGGCGCCGTCGCGGGTGACGACGGCGCCCGTCACCCTGCCGTTCTCGACGTGCAGGTCCGTCAGCGGCGTGTTCAGCCAGACCGGGACCCCGGCCGAGCGCAGGCCCGCCCGCAGGCCCGCCGCCAGCGCCTGGCCCATCGTCAGGGGCTTCTGCCCGAGCGTCGCCGCCTTCGCGCCGCGGGCGAGACACTGGGCGGCGACCGCCGCGCCCCGGGCGTTCACGGCGGCCAGGGCGACCCACTTGTAGTCGGCGCTGAAGACGACCATGCCGGCGGGGACGTCCATGTACGGCGGGTTGAGGTGCGCGAGCTCGGCGCCCAGGAGGTTGCCGTCGAGCTGGTCGGGCTCGATGGAGCGGCCGTTCGGCAGGCCGCCGGGCAGCTCGGGGTAGTAGTCGCTGTAGCCCTCCATCCAGCGGAACCGGAGGGGGCTGTTCGCCATGACGAAGGAGATCGTGGCCGGGCCGTGGGTCAGGAAGGCGCGCTGCCGGTCCGCGGGGACGTCCGGGCCGACGACCGCGGCGAGGTAGGCGGCGGCCTTCGCCGGGGTGTCCGGGACCCCGGCCGCGAGGATCACGGAGTTGTTGGGGATCCAGATCCCGGCACCGGAGCGGGCGGCCGAGCCGCCGAAGGTCGGGGCCTTCTCCACGACGACGCAGCTCAGGCCCTGGCGGGCGGCCGTCAGCGCCGCGGTCATGCCGGCGGCGCCGGAGCCGACGACGACGACGTCGTACGTGCCGAGCGGGGGTAAGTCGGCCGCCCGGGCGCCTGGTTGAACTCCCGCGGCGACCGCGAGACCGGCACCGGCCGCTCCGGCCAGCAGTCGTCTTCGGGACGGGGCTCCGGCGGTGCCCGGGGTGTCCGTGCGTGTGGTCATGGCCGCTCCAGCCCGACGAGAACGCGAAAGGGGTGGGGAATGTCGCGCGGCGCTCTCACGAAGTCAAGACCCACGCGTCACCCACTACGGGTCCGCCACCCGGAGCCGAGGCCACGCGCCGCCACCACCCGAACCCTGCGGCGGGGCAACGCCTTCTTTCAGGGGCGCGGGGAACTGCGCGATCAGCCACCGGCAGCCCGCAGCCGCCGACGAGGAGGAACCCGCAACCCGGATCCGACGACCACACGCGCCCGGCACCCGAAGCCGACGGCCACACGCGTTGCGTCCGCTACTCGAGGCCGATGGCCGCGCAGTCCGCCTTGTACTCGGAGGTGCAGATGTCCTTGACGGTGTACACGCCGTCGGTGATCACCGTTTCCTTGATGTTGTCCTTGGTGAGGGCGACCACCGGCACCAGCATCGCCGGGATGTTCTTCTGCGTCGGGCTGTCGACCGTCTCCCGGGTCAGCGCGGCGAACTCGATGTCCCGGCCCTGGACCTTGGCCACGGCGATCTTCGCGGCGTTGGTCGCCTCCAGCAGGAAGGACTTGTACACGGTCATGTACTGCTCGCCGGAGACGACCCGCTGCACCGCGTCGAGGTTGGCGTCCTGCCCGGTGACCGGCGGCATCTTGGTGGCCCCGGCCTCCTGCAACGCCTCGATGACGGCGCCCGCCATGCCGTCGTTGGCCGAGTAGACGGCGGCGATGTCGTTCAGCCCGACCTTCTGGATCGCCTTCTTCATGTTGGCCTTGGCGATCGCGGGCTTCCACTCCTTGGTGTCGTACTGCGCGACGATGTTCACCTGGCCCTGGAGTTCGCCCAGCGCGCCCTCCTTGAACCGTGCCGTGTTCGGGTCGCCGGGATCGCCGTTCATCATGACGACCTTGCTCTTCTCGGCCTTGTCGCCGAGTTCCCCGACGATGGCGCGGCCCTGCACCTGGCCGACGAGTTCGTTGTCGTGGGAGACGTAGGCGTCGATGGGGCCCTCGGCGAGCCGGTCGTAGGCGATGACCGGGATGCCGGCGTCCTTGGCCTTCTGCACGTCGGTGGCGATGCTCTTGGAGTTCAGCGCGTCGACGAGGATGACGTCCACCTTGTCGGCGATCATCTTCCGGAACTGCTCGCTCTGTCTGGCCACGCTGGCCTCGGCGTTGGCGTAGCGGACCGTGCCCTTGTTCTCCGTGAGGGACGCGACCTCCTGCTTGATCAGCGGGTAGTCGAACTTCTCGAAGCGTGCCGTGTCCCGGTCGGGCAGCAGGAGGCCCACCGTGATGTCGTTGCCCTTCTTGGCGGCGGCGTCGTCACTCCCGCCGCCGCCGCAGGCGGCGAGGGACAGGGCCGACAGGGAGACCGCCAGGGCGATGGAGACGCGCCGCACGGCGGCCTGACGGGTGTTACGCGGTATCACTGGTGGTGCCTTCCGATGGGGGGAGCATCGTGACGAGGTGGTCGAAAGCCAACGGGCACACGCCGTGCGTCGTCAAGAACCACGTGTGAAGACATCGCAAAGGTGACTCACCGGGTGTACAGACCCTCCACTTCCGAGGCGAACGCGCGCAGCACGGCCTCCCGGCGGAGCTTCATCGACGGGGTCAGATGGCCCGCCTCCTCCGTGAAGTCCTCGGGGAGGATGACGAAGCGGCGGATCGACTCCGGGCGGGAGACCATCTTGTTGGCCTCGTCGACGGCGCGTTGCAGGACGGCCCGCAGCTCCTCGTCGTCGACGAGGAGGGTGGCCGGTACGGGGTGTTTGCCGTTCATCTGGCGCCAGTGGGTGATGCCCTCCGGGTCGAGGGTGATCAGGGCCGAGACGAAGGGCCGGCCGTCGCCCAGGACCAGGCACTGGGAGATCAGCGGGTGCGAGCGCAGCCAGTTCTCCAGCGGGGCCGGGGCGACGGACTTGCCGCCGGCGGTGATCAGCAGTTCCTTCTTGCGGCCGGTGATCGTCAGGTAGCCCTCGTCGTCCAGTTCGCCGAGGTCGCCGGTGGCGAGCCAGCCGTCGGGGGCGGCGGGGACGACGCCGCCGGCCTGCGGGTCCCAGTAGCCGCGCAGGACGTGGCCGCCGCCGACGAGGATCTCCCCGTCGGTGGCGATGCGGACGCGGGTGCCGGGCAGCGGCCAGCCGACGGTGCCGAGCCGGGGTTTCAGGGGCGGGGTGACGGTGCTCGCGCCGGTGGTCTCCGTCAGGCCGTAGCCCTCGAAGATCTCGATGCCGGCACCGGCGTAGAACGCGGCGAGGCGGCGGCCGAGCGGGGAGCCGCCGCAGATGGCGTAGCGGACTCTGCCGCCCATGGCGTTGCGGAGGCGGCGGTAGACCAAGGGGTCGTAGAAGGCGCGGGCGGCCTTGAGGGCCCGGGAGGGGCCGGGTCCGGTGCCCGTCTGCTGGGCCTCCAGGGCCTCTCCGTAGCGCTGCGCCACGGCCGCCGCGCGGTCGAACGACGAGGCCCGGCCGCCCGCCTCGGCTTTGGCGCGGGCCGAGTTGAAGACCTTCTCCAGCATGTACGGGATGGCGATCAGGCAGGTCGGCCGGAAGCCGGCCAGGTCCGGCAGCAGGCGGTCGGCCTTGATGCTCGGCGCGTGGCCGAGCCGGACGCGGGCCCGGATGCAGGCGATGGCCACCATGCGGCCGAAGATGTGGGACATCGGCAGGAACAGCAGGACGGAGGCCTCTTCGCTGGTCTTGGCCCGGAAGACGGGGTAGAGCAGCTCGATGGCGTTGTCGACCTCGGCGAAGAAGTTGCCGTGGGTGAGCGCGCAGCCCTTGGGGCGGCCCGTGGTGCCCGAGGTGTAGACGAGGGTGGCGAGGGTGTCGGGGCCGAGCATGCCGCGGCGCACCTCGACCTCCTGGTCGGGCAGGTGTGCCCCGGCTTCCGCGAGCCGGTTCACGTGGCCCTTCTCCACGACCCACATGTGCTGGAGGTCGGGCAGCCGCTCCCGCTCGGGGCCGAGGGCGGCGGCCTGTGCGGCGGTCTCGGTGACCAGGGCGACCGCGCCGGAGTCCTGGAGGATCCAGCGGGCCTGGAAGACGGAGGAGGTGGGGTAGACGGGGACGGTGACCAGTCCGGCCGCCCAGGCGGCGAAGTCCAGGACGGTCCACTCGTAGATGGTGCGGGCCATCACGGCGATCCGGTCGCCCGGCATCAGGCCCTCGGCGATCAGGCCCTTCGCCACGGCCCTCACCTGGTCGGCGAACTGCGCCGCCGTGACGTCGCCCCAGGTGCCGTCGGCGCCCTTGCGGCTGAGTGCCACGGCATCCGGGTGCGCGCTCGCGTTGTCGAACGGCAGGTCGGCGAGCGACCCGTGGGCCCACGGCGGGGCCAGCGGCGGGACGGAGGCCTCCCGTACCGCCCCGTCCAGCCGCCGCACCTCGGGCTCGACGAGCCTCGGCCCTCCGTACGCGTCGCCGTAGGCGGAGGAGGGATACGCAGTGGACACGGGCGGCTCCTGGGGCGTGCAGCGAGGGACTGCTTGCTGCATGACGTACGTGCCTCGCACGCCGAGGCGCTCAACCGGCTCAATCCCCCCTGAGAGGTCCTTAAGGGGTTACTGACGGTAGGAACGGGATCGTACGGCGCTCACGTGGCGGGTTTGTGCGGGTTCGGGGATGGTCCGGAGCCGGGCCTGTGCAATGTCGGGGGTTACGTGAGGGCCTGTCAGGTTCTGCGGGCCCCTCGTGGTCAGGCCCGCTCCAGGATCGCGGTCACCCCCTGCCCGCCCGCCGCGCAGACGGAGATCAGCCCGCGGGCGGGGGCGTCCCGTTCGGTGAGGAGCTTGGCCAGGGTGGCGACGATCCGGGCACCGGTGGCGGCGAAGGGGTGGCCGGTGGCGAGGGAGGAGCCGGCGACGTTCAGGCGGGCGCGGTCCACCGTGCCGAGGCCCCGCTTCTCCCAGGCGGCCAGCGTGGCCAGCACCTGGGAGGCGAACGCCTCGTGGATCTCGACGAGGTCGAAGTCGTCCAGGCCCAGCCCGGCCCGCTCCAGCATGCGCGGGACCGCGTAGGCGGGCGCCATGAGCAGTCCGTCCTCACCGCCGGCCACGTCACCGCCGACGAAGTCGACGGCCGCCGTCTCGTACGCGGTGAGGTACGCCAGCGGCTCCAGCCCGCGCTCGCGGGCCCAGTCCTCGCTCGCGAGCAGGACGGTGGCGGCGCCATCCGTCAGCGGGGTGGAGTTCCCGGCTGTCATGGTCGGATCGGGGTGATCGAGCCCGAACACCGGCTTCAGGGAGGCCAGTTTCTCCACCGTGGAGCCGGGGCGCAGGTTCTGGTCGCGGGCCAGGCCGCGGTAGGGGACCACCAGGTCCTGGAAGAAGCCGCGTTCGTACGCCGCCGCCAGTCGCCGGTGGCTGGTGGCCGCGAGTTCGTCCTGCGCCTCGCGGGGGATGCCCCGGGCGCGGGCGGTGACGGCGGCGTGCTCGCCCATGGACAGGCCGGTGCGCGGCTCGGCGTTGCGCGGGATGTCGGGGACGAGGTGGCCCGGGCGCACCTTCGCCAGGGCCTTGAGGCGGGCGCCCGGCGACTTCGCCCGGCGGACCTCCAGGAGGATGCGCCGCAGGGAGTCGTTGACGCCGAGAGGTGCGTCGCTGGCCGTGTCGGCGCCGCCCGCCACGGCCGACTCGGTCTGGCCGAGGGCGATCTTGTTCGCGGCGGCGATGACGGCCTGGAGTCCGGTGCCGCAGGCCTGCTGGATGTCGTAGGCGGGGGTGCGCGGGTGGAGTTGCGAGCCGAGGACGGTCTCGCGGGCGAGGTTGAAGTCGCGGGCGTGCTTGAGCACGGCCCCGGCGACGAACTCGCCGACGGCGCCCGGCTCCCGCAGCCCGTACCGCTCGACGAGGCCGTCGAGGGCGGCGGTGAGCATCTGCTGGTTGGAGGCGGTGGCGTAGGGGCCGTCGGAACGGGCGAAGGGGATGCGCGCTCCGCCGACGATCGCCACGCGCCGCACCGACGGCGACAGCTGCTGGGGGCTCATCTCGACCTTCTCCTCGTCCGTGCCATAGCCTTACCTCCGGTAACCTTACTCCAGAGTAAGCACGCTTGCCCCCGCCACTGCTTCGCCGGAACCAGGAGTTGGAATGGCCGACCGCTATCTACGTTTCACGGGTACCGCGCCCGGCCGCTTCCTCACCCGCCGGCTCGGGCTGCCGCAGCCCGCGGCGCTGACCCGCTGGTCCGCGGAGCGGCCCGCCCTGGACGGCGGTCTGCTGCACCTCACCGCGGGCCGGTCCGCCCTGGACCTGGCGCCGGTCCTGGCCCGTACGGGGATCGGCTCGGCCGGCTCAGGCCGTGCGGCGGCCGTCGTCCTGGACGCGACCGGCGTGCGGGACGTCGAGGGCCTGGCCGAGGTGCACGCGGCCCTGCACCCGGTCGTCCGGTCGGTGGCGGCGAGCGGACGCGTGGTCCTGCTCGGCGCGCCCCTCGACCCCGCCGACCATCACCAGGCAGCGGCCCAACAGGCCCTGGAGGGGTTCACCCGCTCCCTCGGCAAGGAGATCGGCCGTGGCAGGACGGTGAACCTGGTCCGGCTCACGGACGCCTCCGCCGCGGAGTCCACTCTGCGCTTCCTGCTGTCGCCCAAGTCGGCCTACGTCAGCGGGCAGGTGATCGAGGTGGGAGCACCCCACGAGACCGCTCCCCCCGACGGGGACCGCCCCCTGGCCGGCCGCACCGCCCTGGTCACCGGCGCCGCCCGGGGCATCGGCGAGGCGGTCGCCGAGACCCTCGCGCGGGACGGTGCCCGGGTCGTGGTGCTCGATGTGCCGCAGGCCGGGCAGGACGCCCGGCGGGTCGCCGAGCGGCTCGGCGGCACGGCGCTGCTGCTCGACATGACGGCCGCCGACGCGGGCGCCCGGATCGCCGAGGCCCTGCCCGACGGCCTGGACGTGCTGATCCACAACGCGGGCATCACCCGCGACCGGCGCCTGGTGAACATGCCCGCCGAACGCTGGGCCTCCGTGCTGGACGTGAACCTGGCGAGCGTGCTGCGCACCACCGACGCCCTGCTGAAGGAGGGCACGCTGAAGCGCGGCGGCCGGATCGTCGCCACCGCCTCGATCGCGGGGATCGCCGGCAACGCCGGCCAGACCAACTACGGAGCGAGCAAGGCGGGCGTCGTCGGCCTGGTCCGCTCCCTCGCGCCGCGCGCGCTCGACCAGCACGGCGTGACGGTCAACGCGGTCGCCCCCGGCTTCATCGAGACCAAGATGACGGCGGCCGTCCCGCTGTTCATCCGCGAGGCGGGCCGCCGTATGAACTCCCTCGCCCAGGGCGGCCTTCCGGTCGACGTCGCCGAGACCACCGCCTGGCTGGCCCACCCGGCCTCGGGCGCGGTCAACGGCCAGGTCGTCCGCGTCTGCGGCCAGAGCCTGCTGGGGGCGTGATGGCCGACTCCCCCGCTCTCACCCTCACCCGGTCCCCCTCCCTCGCCCCGCTCCTGGCCCGCGGCGCCCTCCTGTCCCCCTCCAAACGCCCGGGCCCGGACGCGGAGTTCCCCCGCACCCGGCTCGTCCTGCCCGGCGTGCGCATCGACCTCGCGCGGCTCGCGGCGTACGAGCGGGTCTGCGGTTTCCCCATCGGGGAGGACGCGCTGCCGGTGACGTATCCGCACGTGCTGGGGTTCCCCCTGGCCATGCGGCTGATGAGCGGCCGGGGCTTCCCGCTGCCGCTGCTCGGACTCGTCCACACGTCGATCACCGTCACCCGGCACGAGCGGATGGCGCCCGGCGGCTTGTACGAACTCTCCGTGCACGTCGAGGGGTTGGCCCCGCACCGGCGCGGCACGGAGGCCACGGTCGTCACCGAGGCGCGCCGCGGTGGTGCCGTCGTATGGGAGTCGAGCAGCACGTACCTGGCCCGGCACCGCACGCACCGGCTGACCGCGGTCCCCCGGGAGCCGGAGCCGCGGGGGCCGCTGCCCCGGGTCGACGAGTGGCGGCTCGCCGGTGATGTCGGGCGCCGCTACGGGGCCGCCTCCGGGGACCGCAACCCGATCCATCTGCATCCGCTCACGGCCCGGCTGTTCGGCTTCCCCCGGGCCATCGCGCACGGCATGTGGACCGTGGCCCGCTGCCTCGCCGCGCAGGACGTCCCCCAGTCCTGCCATCTGCGCGCGGAGTTCCGGGCCCCGGTCCTGCTGCCCGGGACGGTGACGTACGCGGCGCAGGACGGCCGGTTCGAGCTGCGCGGCCGTGAGGACCGCATCCATGTGACGGGGGACGTCTACCCGACGTGAGGGCCCGGCGGCTCCTCCGGAGGCGCCCAGGGCCGCCCCTCCATCAGGTCGCCGAGTCCCGCCCAGGCGAAGTTCATCAGCGTGGCCGCGGCCTGGCGGGCCGTGACGCCCGGGGTGGCGTTGGCCCAGGCGGCGAGCGACTCGGCGGCGCCGACCAGCGCCTCGGCGAGCCCTGCGACCTCGCGCTCGGGCAGGTTCGGGTCGCGGTGGGCCTCGCGGGCCCCGGCGAGGATCAGCTGGGTCACGAACGCGACGATCTCCTCGCGCATCGCGGTGACCTCGGCGGCGAACGGCTCGCCGTGGGTCCGGGCCTGGAGGTGCAGGACCGACCACGCGTCCGGGTTCTCGCCGGTGTGCGCGAAGAAGGCGCCGAGCCCCTCCCACAGTTGCCGGTCGGCGGGCAGGTCGCGGCGGACCCCGGCCCGTACCGCCTCGACGAGGGCTCCCGCCTCGCGGCGGATGCAGGTGGTGAAGAGGTCTTCCTTCGAGTTGAGGTACAGGTAGACCAACGGTTTTGACACACCGGCCAGTTCGGCGATCTCGTCCATCGACGCGGCCATGTAGCCCCGCTGGCCGAAGATCCGCACGGCGGCGTCCAGCATCTGCTGTTCACGGACCGCGCGCGGCATCCGCTTGGTCTTCACGGCACCCATGACGCTTAGCGTACGGGCCGAGCGGGTCATCGCCCCGCGGTGATCCGAGAGGCCGGGGGGTGCTGCCGGAATCTCGCCAGCCCATACGACTGCGGTGGCCTAGGGTCGCGAGCATGTCACCGCAGAGCCGCAGCGTCGTCCAGAACGCCTGGAGGGCCTTCGCCAGCCACGACGCCGACCGGATCTCCGCGGTCCTCACCGAGGACGCGGAATGGCTCGCGCCGGCGGGCAACGCCACAGCCGTCGCGCTGGACGCCCCCAGCCACATGGTCGGACGGGAGGCGATCGTGCGGTTCCTCACCGAGGACTTCCCCCGCCTGTTCACGCGGGACGTCACCGTCACCTTCCACGGGTTCCACGTGGACGGCGAGCGGGTGGTCGTCGAGGAGACCATGACAGCGACACTGGCCGACGGCAGCCCTTACGCCAACGACTACTGCTTCGTCTTCGAACTCCGGGGCGGGCTGATCCACCGGGTGCGCGAGTACATGGACACACCAAAGGGGCATCGCTTGCTCTTCGGCGAGTTGCCGCAGTAGCAGGCGATGCCCCCGGTGGTACGTCAGGCGGTCGCGGGGACCGGCTCGGCCTTGTCGCGGGGCTCGTCGAGCGGCTCGTCCAGGGAGGAGCCGTCGGCCGTGGCGTACGCCGTGCGGTCGAGCAGGTTCTCGCGGGCCGAGACCAGGACCGGGATCAGTGCCTGCCCGGCGACGTTGGTCGCGGTGCGGATCATGTCCAGGATCGGGTCGATCGCGAGGAGCAGACCGACGCCCTCCATCGGCAGGCCGAGGGTGGAGAGGGTGAGGGTCAGCATGACCGTCGCACCGGTGAGACCGGCGGTGGCGGCGGAGCCGACCACCGAGACGAACGCGATCAGCAGGTAGTCGCCGACGCCCAGCTGGATGTCGAAGATCTGGGCGACGAAGATCGCGGCGATGGCCGGGTAGATCGCGGCGCAGCCGTCCATCTTGGTCGTCGCGCCGAACGGCACGGCGAAGGAGGCGTACTCCTTCGGCACGCCGAGCCGCTCGGTGACCTTCTGCGTCAGCGGCATGGTGCCGACGGAGGAGCGGGAGACGAAGGCCAGCTGGATCGCGGGCCAGGCGCCCTTGAAGAACTGGACCGGGTTGGCCTTGGCGACGGTCGCGAGCAGCGTCGGGTAGACGCCGAACATCACGATGAGGCAGCCGATGTAGATGTCGGCGGTGAACGTCGCGTACTTGCCGATCAGGTCCCAGCCGTAGGTGGCGATGGCGTGGCCGATGAGACCGACGGTGCCGATCGGGGCGAGCCGGATGACCCACCACAGCGCCTTCTGGAGCAGGCTGAGGACGGACTCGCTCAGAGTGAGAATCGGCTGGGCCTTCTCGCCGAGCTGGAGGGCGGCGATACCGGCGACGGCGGCCATGAAGACGATCTGCAGCACGTTCAGCTCGGTGAACGGCGTGATGACGTCGGTCGGGACGATGCCGGTCAGGAAGTCGATCCAGGAACCGGTGGTCTCGGGCTTCCCGCCGTCCTTGGGCGTGAGGCCGGTGCCGGCGCCGGGGTTGGTCAGCAGGCCGATGATCAGGCCGATGCTGACCGCGATCAGCGAGGTGATCATGAACCAGAGGAGGGTGCGCGAGGCCAGGCGGGCCGCGTTGTTCACCTTCCGCAGGTTGGTGATCGAGACCAGGATCGCGAAGAAGACGAGCGGGGCGACCGCGAGCTTCAGCAGCCCGATGAAGGTGTCGCCGACCTTTTCCAGTGTCGTGGTCAGCCAGGACAGGTCCTGGTTGCGGGCGAGCCAGCCGAGCAGCACACCCAGGACGAGACCGGCGAGTATCTGGGCCCAGAAGGGCACCTTGAAGGACTTCGTGTGTGAGGACACGGACTGACTCCGTTGGGGGGACGCGTAGGGGAGCTGACGTGGGAGGGACGGCGGGGGGTTGCGTTACGTCAGGAACGACAGAAAGCGGACGCGCACCGACAGAGATCCACGTGCAGCCGCGCCACGAGCGGAACGCTCAGGGGCGAATGGGGCGCGACTGCTGACTTCATACCACGACCTTAACACCTGAACTTTGAGGACCCCAAAGCCTTCCTTTGGAAGGTGACGACGCACACACGCCCATACAACGCAATGCGCCCCGTTTCCGAGCATGTACGGAAACGGGGCGCTCTGAGCGTGCGGGGGTCCCTACGAGGTCTGCCCCTGGGTGCGGGCCGTGTCGTCGGCCACGTCCTCCTGGCTGCGGTTCGCGTCCAGGTTGGCCTTCATCCGGTCGACCCGCTGCGCGACCTGCACGGACGCCCGGTCCCGCTCCTTGCGCAGCGCGACCAGGCTGATCGGCGCGGAGATGAGCAGGGCCAGGGCCACGATCCACAGCCCGTTGCTGTTGCCGAGCCCGCGCGGGGCGATGCCGGAGTAGACAGCGCCCCAGACGACCACGAGGCAGCCCACGAAGATTCCGAGGCGCATCAGCGTGTAGCGGAGCATCTCAATCCACTCTTCCGGTTTCGAACGGTCGGAACGCACCCAAAGGGGCACCGCCCAGTGAAGCACGCCGAGCGGCCGATCTTGCAGGGGGGTCTTCGACGGTCAGGCGAGGGGCAGCAACATGACGACGTCGTCACGGTCCTCCCCCGGCGCCACCCGGATCGCTCCGGGGATCCGCCCGACCTCCTTGTAGCCGCAGGCCTCGTAGAACCGCTCAAGACCGAGTCCGCCCCGGCAGGTCAGCCGGATCGCCTCGATCCCGTCCATCGCCCGGGCCGCGTCCGCGGCGGCGCCCAGCAGGTCCCGCCCCCAGCCCTTGCCGTGATGCCTCGGGTGCACCATCACCGTGTACAGCCACAGCCAGTGCGTCATCAGATGGTGCGTGTTGAAGGTCAGGAACGCGGTCGCCGCGACCCGTCCCTCCTCGTCGTGCCCGACGAGCAGTTTGGCCCGCCCGTCCGCCATCGACGCGAAGTGCTGCACGAGCGCGGGGCGGATCTCCTCCCGCGTCACCGGCGGCACGTACCCGACGGCCCCTCCGGCGTTGGAGACATCGGTCCACAGGTCGAGCAGACCGTCACGCAACTCGGGGGTGATGGAGGGACCGAGCGTGAAGGTAAGGGGCATGACTGGATTGTAGCTATTACGACAGCGCGTCGGCCGCCACCTTCAGGTCCGACACCAGCCCCCGGTAGGCCGCCTCCCTGTCGTCGGACCGCAGCACCGACGACGGATGCACGGTCGGCACCAGCCGCTCCGGCCGCCCGTGGATCTCCTCCTCCAGCACCGTCCCGCGCACCTGCGTGACCCGGAACGAGGACCCCAGCAGCGCCTTCCCGGCCGTGGCCCCCAGCACGACGATCAGCTCCGGCTCCACGACCGCGAGCTCCGCCGCCAGCCAGGGCCCGCACGCGGTCATCTCCCGCAGGTTCGGAGCCTTGTGGATCCTCCGCTTCCGGGGCTCGGCCTGCGTGAACTTGAAGTGCTTCACGGCGTTGGTGACATAGGCCTCGGAGGGATCGATGCCGGCCTCCTCCAGGGCCCGGTCCAGCAGCTTCCCGGCAGGCCCGACGAACGGCTTCCCCTGCCGGTCCTCCTGATCCCCGGGCTGCTCCCCCACGAGCATGACCCGGGCGTCCTGGTGCCCGGCCCCGAACACGGTCTGGGTGGCGTCCCGGTGCAGCGGACATCCCCGACAGTCGGCAGCGGCCTCCCGCAGAGCGGGAAGCCCACCGCGCTCAGGAAGGAAGGGTTCAGCGGTATAGGCATCCTCAGACGCCTTGGTCCTGACCATGCCCCCCGGGTACCCGACTTAGGGGCGCGGGGAACTGCGCGAGCAACCCCCACGCACGGAAAGCCGCGATCACACCCGCATAGGCTGCGGCGATTCGCGTCGCTCAGGGTCCGGCCCCTCATACTCCCGAATGATCTCGTACCGCGTGTTCCGCTCCACCGGCCGGAACCCGGCATCACGAATCAGATCCAGCAGATCCTCACGCGTCAGCTTGTTCGGCGTCCCGTAGTTGTCCGCGTCATGAGTGATCTTGTACTCGACGACCGACCCGTCCATGTCATCCGCACCGTGCTGCAACGCGAGCTGCGCCGTCTGCACCCCGTGCATCACCCAGAACACCTTCACGTGCGGCACGTTGTCGAACAGCAACCGCGACACCGCGAAGGTCTTCAACGCCTCGGCACCCGTCGCCATCTGCGTCCGCGCCTGGAGGCGATTGCGCACCTTGCCGTCCTGCATGTCGACGAAGTCGTGCTGGTACCGCAGCGGAATGAAGACCTGGAAGCCGCCGGTCTCGTCCTGCAGCTCACGCAGCCGCAGCACGTGGTCCACCCGGTGACGCGGCTCCTCGATGTGCCCGTACAGCATCGTGCACGGGGTCTTCAGACCCTTCTCGTGCGCGAGCCGGTGGATCCGGGACCAGTCCTCCCAGTGGGTGCGGTGGTCCACGATGTGCTGCCGGACCTCCCAGTCGAAGATCTCGGCGCCACCACCGGTGAGGGACTCCAGGCCGGCGTCGATGAGCTCGTCGAGGATCTCCGACGCCGACATCCCCGAGATGGTCTCGAAGTGGTGGATCTCCGTGGCCGTGAACGCCTTCAGCGAGACGTCCGGCAGCGCCGCCTTCAGCTCGCGCAGCGACCGCGGGTAGTACCGCCACGGCAGGTTCGGGTGCAGCCCGTTGACGATGTGCAGCTCGGTGAGGTTGTCCGACTCCATCGCCTTCGCGAGCTTGACGGCCTCCTCGATGCGCATCGTGTACGCGTCCTTCTCCCCTGGCTTGCGCTGGAAGGAGCAGTACGCGCAGGAGGCCGTGCACACGTTCGTCATGTTGAGGTGCCGGTTGACGTTGAAGTGCACGACGTCGCCGTTCTTGCGCGTCCGCACCTCGTGCGCGAGGCCGCCGAGCCAGGCCAGGTCGTCCGACTCGTACAGCGCGATGCCGTCCTCACGGCTCAGACGGACACCCGCCCTGACCTTCTCCTCCAGCTCGCGCTTGAGCCCGAGATCCATGCCCACACCTTTCTACGACAACGTCCCAACCGTACGGCTACCGCTCTACTCCTCTTCGGGCAGCTCCCCGACCCGGTTCTCCCACTTCGTGGAGAGCACGATCGTCGTACGCGTCCGCGAGACGCCCTCGATGCCGCTGAGCCGCCGGATCATCTTCTCCAGGCCGTCGACATCCGCCGCCCGCACCTTGAGCATGTACGAGTCCTCGCCCGCGATGAACCAGCAGTCCTCGATCTCCGAGAGGTCCTTCAGCCGCTGCGCCACGTCCTCGTGGTCGGTGGCGTCGGAGAGCGAGATGCCGATGAGGGCGGTGACGCCGAGGCCGAGCGAGGCGGCGTCGACGGTGGCCCGGTAGCCGGTGATGACCCCGGCCGCCTCCAGCCGGTTGATGCGGTCGGTGACACTGGGTCCCGACAGTCCGACGAGGCGTCCCAGCTCCGCGTAGGAGGCCCGGCCGTTCTCCCTCAGGGCCTGGATGAGCTGCCTGTCCACCGCGTCCATTGCGATCGAAGCCTTCCGCTGAAGTTGTCGTTGAGTCCGATGAGGTTCCGGTACCGCTCAGCCGTCGCGGTGCGCACCGCCGCCGAGTTCACCCTGCCAACGGCGGTAGAGCCGGTGCGGCACGCCCGCCGCGTCGAGTACGCGTCCGGCGACGAAGTCCACCAGGTCCTGGATGTGCGTCGCGCCCGCGTAGAAGGCGGGTGAGGCGGGCACGACCGTCGCGCCCGCGTCGTCGAGGGTGACCAGATGCCGCAGGGTCTGGCCGTTCAGCGGGGTCTCCCGCACGGCCACGATCAGCTTGCGGCCCTCCTTGAGGGTCACGCTCGCCGCCCGTTGCAGCAGGTCCTTCGACAGCCCGAGCGCGACCCCTGCCACGCTCGCCGTCGAGGCGGGCACGATGAGCATGCCCTTGGTGGGGTACGACCCCGAGGAGGGCCCGGCGGCCAGGTCACCGGCGCTCCAGTGTCGTACGGCGTCGATGTCGACGGAGAAGGTGCCCGGCTTGCCGTCGGCACCCCGGGACAGCCATTCCCGCAGGTCGGTCTGCCAGTGGGCGTCCCGGAAGGAGATCCCGGTCTCGTCCAGCAGGGTGAGCCGGGAGGCCCGGGACACCACGAGATCGACGCTCTCGCCGGCAGCGAGAAGGGCCCGCAGCACGGCAGCGGCATACGGGGTGCCGGAGGCCCCGGACACCCCTACGATCCAAGGCGTACGCGGCATCTCGCCTGGCTTGACTGGGTTCACAACACCGAGCCTATCCGGCGCCGCAGGGTGGGAACCGGCCAAGGGGTGCGGGCCGTTGCACGGAGAGGACGAGCGAGCACTGGGGGTCGCCATGTCGGGTCCGCAAGCCGGGTGGTCGAACGGCGACCGTGCGCTGGCCGCGGGCAAGCTGATGCTCGCCTGGGTCGTGCTGCTGTGGGTGCTGGAAGTGGTCGACGTGGCCACGGGCCACGCGCTGGACGGCTTCGGCGTCACCCCACGCGACCCGTCCGAGCTGGTCGATGTCGTCCCCTCGTCCTTGATCCACTTCGGCTTCGCCCATCTGGCGGCGAACACCGTGCCGCTGCTGGTCCTCGGCTTCCTCGCCGCGCTCGCCGGCCTGCGCCGGTTCCTGCTCGTCTGCGCGCTGATCATCGTCGTCGACGGCCTGGGCGTCTGGCTCATAGCCCCGGACCGCACCAACACCGCGGGCGCCTCCGGCGTGATCTTCGGCCTGTTCGGCTTCCTCCTGGTCAGCGGCTTCGTCGAGCGCCGCCCCTGGGGCGTCCTGGCGGGCGTCCTGATCGCCGCGATCTGGGGCGGCTCGATCCTGGCGGGCCTCGCCCCGACCCAGACGGGCGTCAGTTGGCAGGGCCACCTGCTGGGCCTGCTGGCGGGGGTGGCGGCGGCGTTCGTGTTCCGCCGCGCCCCGGCGGCACCGCCCGCGCTCACACCGTGAGGCCACGCACCAGCAGATCCAGCAGCGCGCACACGAACAGGGCGATGCCGATGAAACCGTTGACGCTGAAGAAGGCGCGGTTCACTCGGGAGAGGTCGTGGGGGCGCACGATCGAGTGTTCGTAGAGGAACGCTCCGGCGACGATCAGCAGGCCCAGCCAGAAGAAGGCACCGGCGCCGGTGGCGAGGGCGTACCAGACGAAGAGGGCCGTGGTGAGGGTGTGGCAGACCCGGGCGCCCCAGATCGCCGCCGGGATGCCGAAGCGGGCCGGGACGGACAGGACGCCGATCTCGCGGTCGGTCTCCACGTCCTGGCAGGCGTAGATCAGGTCGAAGCCGCCGATCCAGATGCCGACGGCGAGCCCGAGGATCACCGCGTCCCAGGACCACTGGCCCGAGATCGCCAGCCAGCCGCCCACCGGCCCCATGGCCTGGGCGAGGCCGAGGATGGCCTGCGGGAAGTTCGTGAACCGCTTGCCGTACGGGTAGACCACCATCGGGATCACCGCGATGGGGGCCAGCGCCAGGCACAGGGGGTTCAGCAGGGCGGCGGCACCCAGGAAGACGGCCAGGGCGATCAGCGCACCCGTCCAGGCGTGCTTCACCGACATCGCGCCGGTCACCAGCTCGCGCTGCGCCGTGCGCGGGTTTCGCGCGTCGATCTCCCGGTCGATGATCCGGTTGACCGCCATCGCGAAGGTGCGCAGCCCCACCATGCAGACGGTGACCAGCAGCAGCCTGACCCAGTGGATGTTCTTGTCCCACTGGAACATCGCCGTGAGCGCGGCGATGTAGGCGAAGGGCAGCGCGAAGACCGAGTGCTCGATCATCACCAGCCGGAGGAACGCCTTGGTGCGTCCCGGCTGCGGGATCGCGGCGGAAGCGGAGGTCACAGGCCGTACTCCTTCCAGCGGCGGTCCACCTTCGCCGCCGTCTCCGGGTCCGACTCGACCATGTCCGGCCAGCCGCCGTCGCGGGTGTAGCCCTCCTCGGGCCACTTCTTCGTCGCGTCGATACCGGCCTTGCCGCCCCAGAACTGCTGGTAGGAGGCGTGGTCCAGATGGTCGACCGGGCCCTCGACGATGCTCAGGTCCCGGGCGTAGTCCGTGTTGCCGAGCGCCCGCCAGGCGACCTCGTGCAGATCGTGCACGTCGCAGTCGGAGTCGACGACCACGATCAGCTTGGTCAGCGACATCATGTGCGCGCCCCAGATCGCGTGCATGACCTTCTGCGCGTGCTTGGGGTACTTCTTGTCGATCGAGACGATCGCGCAGTTGTGGAAGCCGCCCGCCTCCGGCAGGTGGTAGTCCACGATGTCCGGCACGATGATCTTCAGCAGCGGCAGGAAGAAGCGTTCCGTCGCCCGGCCCAGGGGCCCGTCCTCCGTCGGCGGGCGGCCGACGACGATCGACTGGAGCAGCGGCCGCTTCCGCATCGTGATGCAGTCGATCTTCAGTGCCGGGAAGGGCTCCTGCGGCGTGTAGAAGCCGGTGTGGTCGCCGAACGGCCCCTCGGGCAGCATCTCGCCCGGCTCCAGCCAGCCCTCGATCACGACCTCGGCCTGCGCCGGCACCTGGAGCGGCACGGTCTTGCAGTCGACCATCTCGATCCGCTTGCCCGCGAGGAACCCGGCGAACAGGTACTCGTCGATGTCCCCCGGCAGCGGGGCGGTGGAGGCGTACGTCACGGCGGGCGGACACCCGAAGGCGATCGCGACGGGCAGCCGCTCGCCCCTGCGCGCGGCCACCTGGTAGTGGTTCCGGCTGTCCTTGTGGATCTGCCAGTGCATGCCGATGGTGCGCTTGTCGTGCCGCTGGAGCCGGTACAGCCCGAGATTGCGGACGCCGCTCTCCGGGTCCTTGGTGTGGGTCAGCCCCAGGTTGAAGAACGACCCGCCGTCCTTCGGCCAGGTGAAGAGGGCGGGCAGCTGGTCGAGGTCGACGTCGTCCCCGGTCAGAACGACGTCCTGCACCGGTCCGTCCTTCACCTTCTTCGGCGGTACGTGCGTCATCGCGCCGAGCTTGCCGAAGGCCTCCCGGACGCCGACGAAGCCGTGCGGCAGCTCAGGCTTCAGCAGCCCGCCGATCCGCTCGGAGATCTCTGCGTACGACTTCAGGCCCAGGGCCTTCAGCAGCCGCCGGTCCGTGCCGAACACGTTCATCGCCAGCGGCATGCTCGACCCGCGCACGTTCTCGAAGAGCAGGGCGGGGCCGCCGGACTTCTGCACCCGGTCGACGATCTCCCCGACCTCCAGATACGGGTCCACCTCGGCCTTGATGCGCTTGAGGTCGCCCTCGCGCTCCAGCGCCCTGAGCAGGGAGCGAAGATCGTCGTAAGCCATGGGGTCCAGTATCCCCGAGCCGCTACCCTGGCCTGGAACCACCCACCCGCTTCCGCTGAGAGGCCGCATGCTCCGGGTACTGATGTTCCTCGTGCCGCTGGCGCTCAGCGTGTACGCGTTCATCGACTGCATCAGCACGAAGGACGACGAGATCCGCCACATGCCCAAGCCGCTGTGGGCGCTCCTTGTCCT